>JAIVWA010000040.1:0-9976 GCA_049190255.1 Gammaproteobacteria bacterium
TGGTTTCGCTTCGCTCAGTCTTTTTTAAAATGGACAGAATTCATTTATTCGACGTTCGATGTTGGACGTTCGATGTTCGATGTTCATTAGTTTCTTTTTTGATTAGACTGGCCGCTTTTCAGGCCAGAGGTGGCGCTGACACCTTAATACCCTATACCTTACACCTTCTACCTTATACCCTTCCCAGCGCCCTACGCCTTGCACCTTATACCCTAAACCTTATACCATCTACCTTTTAGTTCAAATGGCCTCTTCGGCGTCAAAATCGCGTCTCGTCGAACTGTCTGAAGCTTCAAATCCTTCAATCCATTGATTTACCCGATCTCGGCCATAGGTCGCTTTCCATTCGGCGACTATTTTGTCAACCGGAATGTCGGCGTATGTCCCGTGATCCGCTACATATTCCATAAATTGTTTTTTATCGATATTATAGGGATGAAAAATAGAATCATTACAGCCATCAAATTCCAGGGGAATCACCTTGTGCTTTTTACAGAGCTGGATGTTAAAGGCCGGCGTTGCCTTACGCCATTTCCCATCCAGATAAAACTCGGTGAAACCGTGATAGACAAACAGATCAGACCCTAAAAATTCAAGCAGCTGTTTGGTCGCCAGATGGTTGCGAACATCGGCAAACCCGACCCGTGAAGGAATTCCGCAGGCTCTGCCCAGGGCACACAGAAGGGTGGCCTTGCCCACACAAAACGCCCGGCCCCTTTTCAGAACATTGCTGGCACGATAATGTTCCGGACGATAGAAGGGCAAATAAGGATCATACCAGATCACGTCCCGGACGGCATAGTAAAGCTTCACCGCCTTTTCGATGGGATCATCGCCGGCGCCTTTAACCGAAGCCAGGGCATAATCGATAACCATATTATGATCACTGTCGATAATTGCCGTCGGTGACAGGTATTTTTGAAATTGCGATCTCATTTTTTGGGTTTCAGGGTTAGAGTTAAGAGGTTCATACCTCAATCTTAATGGAAGCCTCCGACTCGTGCAAAATTCAGGTCAAAAGTTTGGGATCCAAGGGTTCGGGATTCACAACAAATCGTAAACTGTGCACGCTTACAGAAAGGCAACTCTAAACGTTGAACCCTTAAACCTTCAAACCCATATTTGTATACCAGACAACCGCAAGGTTCGTCAAAGGTTAGATGAAGACAGAAGACAGAAATCAGAGGACAGAAGACAGAGGACAGAAGACAGACGATAGAATTCCTTCCTTCGTAATTCGAAATTCGTATTCGATATTCTGCGGTTCTCTTTCCCCTAAACCTTACGCCCTGAGCCTGTGCCTTATACCATTTACCTTATACCATATACCTTGCACCAGTTTTTAGGTTTCAGGATTCAGAAACTCAGATTTTGACACCTGAAACCTGACACCTGAAACCTTTTGCAAACCTGCACCATTGAATACATCACCCAAAAATTATAGGTAGCAATAGAAGTTTGCCTATGTTAGCTTTATGAAAACTTGCCGATTATAAGGAGGATTTTATGTCATCTAAAGTTATGGTTATCATTTCGACGGCTGAAAAAGCGAAAGCGCTGACCGGAATCATGTATGCGGTAAACGCTCAGAAACACAAATGGGTCGACGATATCAAAGTCATTTTTTTCGGCCCTTTTGAAAACCTTCTGTGTGAAGATGAGGAGGTCATAAAGGCCGCTTCAAATCTGCTGGACTATGAGACGCCGATTGCCTGCAAATTTCTGTCCGATCGCGACGGAATCAGCGACACGCTGGAAAAACTGGGGGTGAATGTCGATTATGTTGGAACCATTATCTCCGGCTTTATCGAGGAAGGCTATGCACCAATGGTGTTTTAATGGCAGCCTCAAATCCAGACTTGGAAAGGTTTAAATGTCGTCCCAAACACAAACGGCGGGTATCATACTGGCTGCCGGCGCATCGGTTAGATTCGGGCAGCCCAAGCAGCTCATAAAGCTAAGGGACAAATATTTAGTTGAATGGGTTCTGGATGCTGCTCTCGATTCCCGGCTTCAAACCGTGGTGCTGGTTTTAGGGCACGAGCATCAAGCCATCCTGCAGGCTTTGGGAACGAAGGCCGACCATCCCAAGTTAAAAGTTGTGATTAACCACAACTACCGTGACGGCCAGAGTACCTCGCTTAAGGCCGGCCTGTTGAGCGTCCGGCAGACTTTCGGATCGGTGATGTACTTGCTGGGCGACCAGCCGATGATTAATACAGAAATCATTGATTACATGCTGGATCAATTCCGGCAATCAGAAAAGGACCTGTGTATCCCGGTTTGCAAAAAAAAAGGGGGTAATCCGACTGTTTTCAGACGGCCGATTTATGAAGAACTCATGATGATCAACGGAGACATCGGCGCCCGGAACATTATCCGTAAAAATTCCGAACGCGTGCTGTATGTGGAGATCAAAGATCCATTGTGTTTTTTCGATATCGATTCACAGGATGATCTGGAAAACCTGCTGACCCGCATGCCATGAGCAAATAAAAAGGGCACCCCTCTAAAATTCCACGGGATGCCCTTTTTTTAACAAATAGTTTCTGCTAGACCACAGTTACGTTGGTTGCTGCAGGACCTTTTTGGCCTTGCTCAATGTCAAAGTTAACGCGATCGCCTTCATTAAGAGACCTGAATCCGCTCGATTGGATTGCCGAATGATGAACAAACACATCCGGACCATCTTCTTGCTCGATGAAACCAAAACCCTTGCTGTCGTTAAACCATTTAACTACACCTTCTGCCATGGCGGCACCCTCCTTTCAAAATATTTTCCTCGTTCCATACTTAAGGTTGCCACAATGACAAATAGATCTTTCCTTATAGAACGAAACCGACCTGTCAATTTTCAACAGGCCTTTACAGATTATTTTTTACAATAACACTTATCTCAAAAAAATCAAGCTTTGAATATGTTCTTTTTTCAATTTAGTCAAACATCGCATTTGGTATGAATAATGCCAGTTGGGGGAAAACGATTAAAAGAATTATGCTGACGATGCATGCCAGCAGGAAAAAAGAGACGCTTTTAAAAATGGTGCCCAGTTCGATATCCGGGGCCAATGCCTTGACAACATAGATATTTACGCCCACCGGCGGTGTAATGGCCCCCATGGTCGTCACCATCGTCAAAACAATCGAATACCAAATAGGGTCGAAACCGAGAGCCACGCCCAATGGGAAAAAAATGGGAATGGTGAGTACCAGAAATCCCAGCGAATCCATAAAGCAGCCGCCAAGCAGGTATATAACCAGCACCATGACTAAAATTACGTAAGGTGAAACAGGCAGGGAGGCAGCAAAATCCGCCACCATGAAGGGCAGCCGGGTGACCGCCAAAAACCGCCCGAAAATGATGGCCCCGGTGACCAGCATGTAAACCATACAGGAGATTTTTAGGGTGTCGCCGATGGAGCGAATAAACCCCTTGAAGGTCAACTTACGGGTTGCAAATGAGACAACCAGGGTAATCAAAACGCCGGCCGCACCGGCTTCGGTGGGTGTGAACACGCCGAAATACAGACCGCCGATAACCAGAACGAATATGGTTACAGCCTCGATGACCCCCAGTAGTGATTTCAGTTTCTCCACCAGGCTGGTTTTCGGGCCGGCCGGTCCGAAACCCGGATAAATCCGGCACAAAACAATGATCGTAACGACAAAGAGCAGGCCGAGAACAATCGCGGGCAAAATCCCGGCCAAAAACAGCTTGACGATGGATTGTTCCGTTTGCAGGCCGATAATGATGAGAACGACGCTGGGCGGCATGACGGTTCCCAGGGTACCGCCGGTCACCACCGTTCCGGTGCTCAGCCGGGTGTCATAGTTGTACTTATTCATCTGCGGCAGCGCCACCGCTCCCATGGTGGCCGCGGTGGCTGTATTGGATCCGCAGATGGCGGCGAACATCTCATCCGCCGCAATGGTTGCGATTGCCAGTCCACCCCGCCAGTGCCCCACCCATTTGTAGGCCGCATCGTACAGTCGTTCGGCGATTCCTGCATGAAATGCGAGATAACCCATCAAAATAAATAGGGGAATTACTGTCAAACCATATTTTGAAAATGTACTCCAGAGATCTGTTGCGATCATATTCAGGGCTGCCTGGGGGGTGATAACATAGGAAAATCCGCAGAAACCGACCACCGCCATAGCGAAACCGACCGGCATGCCCAGAATAAAAAGTACGATCAGAAGAACAATAATTCCAAGAATCCCGACGAATGCGGCATCCATTACGTTGCTCCGTTATCTGAGAAAAACAACTCGGCCAATTCAACTAACAGGACCAGTGAAAGTAAGAAACAACCGAGGGCGACGCCGTAAGTAAACGGATAGTATATAATCCTGAGCGTTTCGGTGACTTCACCGCTCGCCCGCAATGTGTTCGCCAACTTTACAATTTGCCATCCGCCCAGAGTAAAAAATATCATGCATATGACACAATTAATGCCATTGAGAAATTTTTGTACCCGTTTCGGAAAGCGGCTCACCAGTATATCAACCGAAATGTGGGCCTTTTTCGCCTGGGTATAGCCCAGAGCAAAGGCCGTCACCACTGCGCCGAAAAATCCCATCAGCTCAAAGGTTCCCTTGACCGGAACCCAGACAAGGCGCGAAAAGATATTGGTACAGGTTATCAATATCATTGCCACCATAAAGGTGCCGGCAACGAAAATAAAGGCATGGTTCATAAGGCTGCTGATTTTTTCAAGGATTGACATGCCCGAGTCCCCTGGCGTATCGGAATTAGTTATCTGCGCAGAAAACGGACTGCGAAATGCCGATCATTCCGCAATCCGCTTTCGGTATTGAACGATTGCACCCGTCTAAGGCATCTGTTTTATTTGGAGTGTTTTTCGACAAGTGCCTTTATATCAGCAACGATCGCTTCGGCCGGCAACCCTTTTGCTTTGGCTTTCTCGATCCACTTGGCCGTGATGGGCTCAAGCCTGGCATCCCATTTGGCCTTTTCGGCCGCGGAAAGTTCTATGACTTCAACTTTTTGAGACTTTACAGACCATTCCATCGCCTCTTTCACGTGATTGTCCATGTAATTGCCGGTCCACTTCGTCTGTTCGACCCTTAGATCAGAAAATACTTTTTGAACATCCTTGGGCAGAGAATTCCATTTGTCCCTGTTCATCACAACGGCAAAAGGATAAATGACAGTATCTGTTTTGGTTACGTATTTGCAGCTTTCTGCAAACTTGAAATCCTTCATGACTTCCAGTGAAGAATAGAGTCCCTTGACAATACCTTTCTGCAGGGCTTCAACGGTTGCCGGCATGGGCATTCCAACCGGATTTGCCCCCCAGGCGCCCAGAATTTGAGCGGCCCCACCGGAAGCTCGCAGATCCAGCCCCTTGATATCATCCAGAGTTCGTACCGGAACCTTAGACATAATATTGGTGGGCGCCGTGGTAAACATTGCCAGTACTTTGACCTTCGCGAAGGTGGCCGGTTGATACTTTTCCCACAGGTCCCACAATACGAGACTCCCCACACGGGCATTTGGAATCCCCACCGGCAAACTGGTGGCATTGGTGACGATGAAGCGGCCGGGCTGGTAAGCCATGCAGAGATTGCCGATATCGGCCTGCCCGGCGATGACGCCGTCCATCATGCTTTTCGCACCCAACAGGGTGCCTCCGGGAAAAGTATTGACGACCACCTTGCCCTTCGTTCTTTTTTCAACCTCTTTTTTCCACCGTTCCATCTGCACGCAGGGAAAAGTTGGTGCCGGCGGGAAGTTGGCATAACTGAGTTTGATGGGTTCGGCCAAAACCGGAGCCGGTGAAAAACCAACAGAAATTAAGCTTAAAACAAAAATACCCAGAATAAAAATCCCAAATTCTCGTCTCATTTTTCAGCCCTCCTTTTTAGAGTTAAAAAAACATTTGGGAACGTGAAGCCACGACCCCGCAACACCACACCTTCTTCTTTACCCGTCATCCGTCTTCCCCCTGATAGAGAGAAGGCCAACCGGCAACGGGTCAATCTATTCCTCTATAACGCATTCCCCACTATCCTCCTGACCCACCTCCTGCCCGCAAAGATCCAGCCCTTTTTTCTCCCGGATCGCCGCCAGAATCTTTTCCGGGGTTATGGGCAGATCCTTGATTCGCACCCCAACGGCATCGTAAATGGCGTTGGCGACGGCCGGAGCCGTAGGAACGCACCCGGGTTCTCCGATTCCCTTGGCGCCATAAGGCCCGGCCTCGTCATAGGTCTCCAGGACAGGCGCCTCGATGGGAAAAACATCTTTGGCAGTTAAAATTTTGTAATCCCTGAAGTTGGGATTCATGTTCTCACCCTTTTCAAGAATTACCTGCTCTGACAGGGCATAACCGATGCCCATCATCACCCCTCCATAGACCTGCCCTTCCAGAAGCAAGGGGTTGATGGCTTTACCCACATCGTGGGTGGCCACATATTTGAGTATTTTAACCTTGCCGGTCTCCTCATCCACTTTTACCCTGACACCATGGGTGCCAAAGGTATAGGTCATGGACATGTTGCCTTTAAAATCTTTGCCCATATTCTCGTTGGCCGGATCATAGAAATATTCAGCCATCAACATCTGTCCCCCGTGACTGAAATGCGCTTTCCTCAGGAGTTTGCCGATTTCGATGCGTTTTTCGGGGTTATCCTTGTCAACCACACATCGTTCGGCCAGGATCAGTCTTTCCAGCGGTGCTTCAAGCTGCTTGGCTCCCAGTTCAAGGATGCGGGCTTTGAGTTTTTTGGCGGCACCGAGTGCGGCATTGCCGGCGATAAATGTCGTTCGGCTGGCATGGGCGCCCACGTCCCAGGGGCAGACATCGGTGTCGGAGTGAATGACGTGAATGTCTTCCACCCGCAACCCGAGTTCTTCGGCCGCAATTTGGGCCACAACGGTATCCGAGCCCTGTCCCATGTCGGTGGCGCCGGTAAAAAGGTCAACCTTAGCGAAATCGTCCATTTTGATGATGGTTCCGCATCCGTCGGATTTGTAAACCCTGGCACCGCCCCCCACGTGGATCAGAGAAGCCAGTCCGACGCCCACACCCGCCTCTTTGGGTTTATCCCATTCAAGTTCTGCTTTGACGGAATCCATGCATTCTTCCAGCCCGCAAGTGGTAATGCGCAAGTCCTGGGTGGAAACATCCCCGGATTGATTGGCGTTGATGCGGCGAAATTCAATCAGGTCGATGCCTGCTTTTTCAGCCAGCATATCCATGGTGCATTCAATGGCAAAAGTGGCCTGGGGATTTCCATATCCCCGCATGGCCTGAGAATACGTATTGTTGGTGTATACACATTTGGCCTCGTAGCGGACGTTGGGCACGCGATAAAGGGTTGTGATGGGCATCATCATCACCGACGGTGTGGTGGCGCCCCACGAGGTATAGGCCCCGTTATCCAGAATCATGGAAATATCTCGAAAGAGCAGTTTGCCGTTTTTGTCGCATCCCTGTGAGATACGGGTGATGGTTGGCTGCCGGGTGGAAGTGGCAATAAATTCCTCGCTGCGATCAAACTCAACTTTCACCGGTCGGCGAGTGTAATACGCCAGAAGAATGGCAATATACTCGTACGCATAGGTATCCAGCTTGCTGCCGAACCCGCCCCCGATGCAAGGTTTAATCACCCGGACGCGCCGATCGTTAATTCCCATCGCTTTAAGAGCGCCCAGGAAATCTTTCTGGGCCAGGGACGGAATTTGAGTATTGGTGTATATTGTTAAATTGTTGACGGGATCAAACTCGGCCACCGCTCCGCTGGTGCCCATGCAGCAATGAGTGACCCAGGTGGTGCTGAAGCGATCTTCAACCACGTAGGCAGCCTCTTTACGGGCGGCTTCCACATCGCCGTAATGCAGCTTCCAGGGCATCTTCAGTACATTGGATTTATGTGCTTCGTGTACCAGGGGGGCACCTTCCCGCATGGCCTCCTCGGGATCATAAACGCCCTGCAGGGGTTCATAAATAACCTCGATCAGGCTCAAGGCTTCCTGGGCAATCTGAGGATCGGTGGCAGCCACAGCAGCCACCTCATCCCGGTAAGAACGCACCTTACCGGCCTTCAGCGGCCGGTTGTCCTTGTAAACGCCCATTTTTATCTCCGGTATATCCTCTCCGGTGATAACCGCCCGGACCCCCGGCAACGCCCTGGCTTTGGACGTATCGATTTTAACGATACGCGCATGCGGAAACTTGCTGTAAAGGATTTTGCCGTAGAGCATCCCGGGAAGTTTTAAATCCTGTATATATTGCGCTCGACCCGTTGCCTTATCAACGGCATCGATTTTCGGAATCCTTTTCCCGACCGAACTCAAACCTTGCATCAGTATTTCTCCTTTAGCATTTAGACTAAAAATCCAATCAGGGCCTATTCGCCGCGGTCGCCCTCCTCACTCTTCCACGCCACCACCTGCGGTGCTTCCTCTTGATAGTACCCGCTGACAGACTTGATGGAATCTATAATCTGCACATAGCCGGTACAGCGACAGAGATTGCCGGCAATGGCATCTTTGATCTCTTCCTCGTTGGCGTTGGGACTGTCATCCAGAAGTGCTTTGGCTGACAGAATCATGCCCGGGGAACAAAAACCACATTGAATCCCGCCCTTTTCCACAAAGGCTTTCTGGATGGGATTCAATGTTCCATCAGCAGATGCCAGCCCTTCAATGGTCACCAGCTCTTTACCGTCGATTCCAGCCGCCAGATACAGACAGGAATTTACGGCATCGCCATCGACAATGACAGTACAAGCTCCGCACTCGCCACTGCCGCAACCTTCCTTGGTGCCGGTATATCCCAGCTCTTCTCGAATTAAATGCAGCAGCGTCCAATGGTCTTCCACCACCATATTCATTTTATTGCCATTAAACACAAAGGCTATTTCTTGTGACATGAACAACTCTCCTTAACCTATTTATGAAGGGAGTACTGGAGTATTGGAGTGTTGGAGTATTGGTTTTTTTCATTACTCCATTACTCCAGTTATCCATTACTCCCACAAATATCTTCATATCTGTGGTTTCCATATAACACTTAAGATTGCTATTTTTGCGCTGCTCGTTGCAATGCCTTCAAGCCCATCCGTTTGACCAGCACCCCGACCATTTCCCGGCGGTACCAGGCCAGGCCCCGGATGCTGTCTCTCACCCGTGACTCCTCTCCGGCAATCCTACCGGCTTCAGCCAGAGAGTTTTCATCGATTGTCTTGCCAACGAGATATTTTTCCGCTTCCAGACATCTCAGGGGCGTGGGAGCAGCGACGCCAAGACAAATACGGGCCCTGGCACAGGTCGTCATGTCTTCTTCCAAACTCAGCAAGACTCCGACACCAAGCATGGGAAGTTCCATGGCCTCCCGTCGACCATGCTTGATGTAAGCCCCACCGCTTCGGGGCCGAAGTGGTGGAATAACTATCTCAAGGAGAATTTCGCCTCTTTCTAAATCGCATTGACCCGGTCCCAGAAAAAAACGTCTCAGATCGACAGAACGATGGCCTTTGGTGCCATAGATATGCGCCTTGCCGTCCAGGGCAATTAAAGGAATCGCTCCATCCGCCGAAGGAACGGCATTGACCAGATTTCCACCGATGGTAGCAACGTTGCGAATCTGAACCGAACCAATGTTTTTAACCGCATCATGCAAAATCGGGTAGTTGAGCTGGACAACTGAGGATTTCTCTATCGCACGATGGGTAAGGAAAGCGCCGATAAAAAGCTCTCCGGTTTCATGGTTAAGATAAGGTCGTTTCTGATCTATAATATTTTTTAAAGAAATCAAATAATCAGGCGCCAGTTTACCTTCCTTAATCTTCACCAGCACATCGGTGCCACCGGCTATATATTTGGCCCGGTCTCCATAGGATTGGTGCAGCGATATGGCTTCATCCATGGTCTTGGGGGCGAGGTAGGTAAATTTTCTCATATCATCCTCGTATATCGTTAAGATGGTTTTGATCGTTATTTTCG
>JAIVWA010000040.1:9984-14703 GCA_049190255.1 Gammaproteobacteria bacterium
CACGCAACCCGCAACCCGTAACACGTAACACGCAACCCGTAACACGTAACGCGCAACCCGTAACGCGCAACGCGCAACCCGCAACGCGTAACCCGTAACTCGACTACCCGATCTTCAACACCATTGCCGCTCCCGTATCCCCGGCAGCACACCCCCCAAAGAGCAGATAGCCGCCGCCGGCCATGACCACTTCTTCAATCCCTTCGATAATCAGGCGTCCGGCGGTGGGCCCCTGGGGATGCCCGAATATCAAAGAACTGCCGTAGTTATTCATGCTGTTAACGTCGACACCCAAATTATTCGCCAGGTGTATATCATTGGCGGCAAAAGGATTGTGCGTTTTAATGGCCTTGACATCATTGGCGGTGATACCGGCCTTATCCAGGGCCATTTTAACTGAGGGATACACGGCCGCCGCCATATAAGCCGGTTTGGCCCGACTATACCCGTAAGAAATTACCTGTATTTCCACATCCGGATCGGCACTGAGCTCTTTGGCTTTTTCACGGGTGGTGACCGTAATGGCGCATTGGCCGTCCGCCGGATGGGTCTGAGCACCATAGGTGTGGACCCCGTCAGGCAAGACGGGCTTGAGCTTTGCCAGCCCCTCGGCAGTGGATTCCATGATGCCCTCGTCCTCTTCGAGCATAATCGTTTTTTTCTTGCCCACCTGGAGCATGACCGGATACATGTAACGCTTTTGAAAAGCGCGATCATCAGCCAGGGCATCCTTATACTGCTCGTAGCGTCTCAAGGCCACCGCATCGCACTGCTCACGGGTAATGCCGGCTTCTGCGGATACATTTTCAGCCGTTTTAATCATGGCCGCACCGGCCCAGGGATCTTTGGCAAAGTTGTCCATCAACCAGTCTTCGGAAATCACCTGCGCTCCGGGGCCTTTAGGGTTGGGCCAGATAGCATGGGGTCCGTTTGAACACCGATCGGTCATCAGGCACATGGGGGTTTCAAATAAACCGGTTTCAACACCGACGCTGGCTTGATAAATACATATGGTGGAAGTGGAACAGGCCTGGCTGACCAAAACACCGGGTATCCCGCTAGCGCCCATCATGGCCGCCGCCCAGGGGCCCCCGTAAAAGCCGCGATGCTGATGGACGGTAATCCCCAGGTAAAGGTAGTCATAGATCTTGGGATCCCAGTTTTTTTCCGCCAACCATCTTTTGGCCGTCTCGGCCGCCAGCACTATCGAATTCTCATTGGCCATGCTCCCCTGCCAGCGCGAAAATGGAGAACTGTAATAACCCTTGTACGGAATATACGCTTTCGTCAACATCTCAATTTCCTCCTAATTTTCATTTTTCTTTATAAGTTAGTAAATTCTGACAAACGATTACTGTGGATCTTAAGGTCATTCGTATTCATCAATTAAACATGAAAATTAATTAAAAAAAATTGCTCTTTTTTTTGTGTTTTCGTGATTGTCCCTTATTTTTTAGTTTCTACTTCCGAATTCCATGCTATCCCGCTTTTTGTTTATTGTTTTTAGAGTTAAAATGACAGAATACCTTACATCCGAAATCCCAAATCCGAAATCCCAAATCGAAACATTCCCCATTCCGCATCTTTAGCCGCGGCATAGTCCCGCCCTATCGGACGACGACGGGTCCGAATTCTAATCCGGTCTATTATCAAAAAACCGTTTCGATTTCCTCTCCGATCGCGGCAGGGAGCAGTAATCCACTATCTCCACATCACAGCTGACCATGATTTTCTTTTTTATCTCCGACTGCACTGCCGCGACGAGCTCGGGCTTTCCGAATGAGTCATAATCCTCGCAGCACTCCAATCGGATAGTCATATAATCTTTGCCGTCATCTTTTCTTTCAAGATGAACCTGATATTCACAACTGACGTCTGCAATCTGAGATAATACCTCATCGATCTGTCCCGGATAAATGTTCACCGCCCGAAAAATGATCATATCGTCCGAACGGCCCAATATTCGGTCATGCATGGGAAGAACACTGCCACAGGAACACGAATGCTCAATCATCCGCGTTAGATCCCGGGTTCGGTAGCGGATCAGCGGAGCAGCCTCCTTGCACAGGGTGGTGACGACCATTTCGCCAACCTCACCGGCCGGTACCGGCTCCAGTGTATCAGGATCAAGACACTCCAGGATATAGTAGTCCGCCCAGTAGTGAACGCCTTCGTGCCGGGGACAATCCAGCCCCGTGCCCGGTCCGTAAAGCTCTGTCATCCCGGGGATATCAAACAGGTCATCCAGGTCCAGGAGCTCCTGGATCCGCTGGCGCATGGCATCACTGCTTCTCTCCGAGCCAAAAATCATTTTTTTTAGCGCAATCTGATCTCTCAGCTTTCTGCGGTTAACCTCTTCGGCCATCAAAAGGCCCATGGATGCCGTACAGCACATCACGGTGGTCTGCAAATCCACCAGGAACTGGCACTGCATGTCGACATTTCCCGGACCCACCGGGATGGCCATGGCGCCGAATTTCTCACAGCCCAGCTGGAAACCCACCCCGGCCGTCCAGACTCCGTATCCCACAGCAATTTGGACCCTGTCTTGCCGGGTCAGTCCGGCCATCTCGTAACATCGGGCAAAAAAATGTATCCAATCATCAATATCTTTCTGGGTATAGGTTAAAATTTTCCGTTTGCCGGTCGTACCGGATGAGGCATGAATCCTGACGACCTCAGAGTCCGGGACCGATAACAGGGGAAAGGGATACCCTTCCCGCAGGTCGTCGGCCTGGGTGAACGGAAGCTTACGGATGTCATCCAGGGTTTGAATATCTGTGGGCGAGATACCGGCCTGGTCAAGTTTTTTCCGATAAAAAGAAGATCCCTCGTAGGCATGCCCTACCGTCCATTGAAGGCCCTCTCGCTGGTGCTCCAGCAGTTCATCCATATTTTTAAAAGAAGGCATGAATGTTTTCGTCATAAATAAGCCCCTCTTCGATATCCATCGAAAGGTTTAAGGTATATGGTTTAGGGTATAAGGTTAAATAATGATTTCATCCTTTTTATACCTTGCTTGCCGCGCCATAGTTCCGCTACTATCGGAACGACGGCGGGCGCCCTGAACCTTACACCTTACACCCTATACCTTACAACCTTATCCCCTACACCTTACACCCTATACCCTACACCTTATACCCTATACCTTTACTATAAAGCCTTTTTCTTCGCCGCACGTAAATTTTCGGTTTCTTCCAAATCCACTTCCAGCGTCCCCGCATCAACCACCACTCCGTAATCTTCCCGGGCCTTTTCAATGCTCACATACCCGTTGGCAACATCCTGTCTAACCGCCTCCGGATCACGCTCGAAGGCGTCTCCATACCCACCGCCTCCGGCACTGAGAAATTGAATGACGTCCCCTGTTTGACACAGGGTTAATCCGCTGGGGTCGCCGTCTTTGTCGTTGACCAGAAATTTGGCCATTACGCCAGGCCCTGCGCCGAACAGTCCCTGGGGGGCATACTTGAAACGCCCGGCCTGCAGCGCGATTGAAGTGGGACCCTGGGGTGCGCTTTCGTCATCCGGTACCCTGATGACCATTTTACGCCCCAGGCCGCCCCGCATTTTTCCGGGTCCACCTGAATCGCATACCAGGCTGCGCTCTTCCACCATCAGGGGAGTATCGCTCTCAAATATTTCCACCGGGGTATTGGCCCCATTGGCGGGAAAAATGGCACAGTAATGACCGTCCATGCGACTGCCGGCTCCCAAACCACCCCCCCGAATGATCATGGTAAGCCAGGGATTGCCGTTGGAGCGTTTGCCGTAAAAAATATTGGTCTGGGCCGGGGTGCCGCCGCTTTCAGCGATGATATTATCCGGGGTAGCTTCGGCCAGCGCTTTGAAAACCATTTCGGTCATGAAATGACCGATTTGCATTCTGGCGGCCACGGCGGCCGGGAATTTGCAATTCACCACCGTACCCTCGGGGGCCGTCATTTTCACCGGACGAATGGCCCCTTCATTGATCGGAATATCGGGGTCAAAGGCGCTTTTTACAGCCATAAAAACGTAGGCATAGGTAAAATTGTAAACCACATTGCCGCCCCAATCCACCTGGGATGACGTACCGTCAAAATCAATGTGAATATCGCTGTCTTTTACTTCCACTGTCAGCTTGATGCTGATATCATCTCTTTTGCCGGCCCCCTCAATAATGCCTTCATAGGGATAGATCCCATTTGGAATCTTGGCGATAGCCTCCCGCATGCTTTTTTCGGTGCGATCAATAATTTCATCGGCCAGGTCATCCAGTGTATCCAGCCCTTCGTCTTCCAACATCTCGATGACCTTCTGAGCACATACATGATTGGCAGCCACCTGGGAACGGATATCCCCGGTTACTTCCTCCGGGGTTCTTACATTCCAACGAATCAGATTCAACACACTCTCGTTGAGAACGCCCGCCTCATACAGTCTGAGCGGGGGTATAAAAATGCCTTCTTCATAGACTTGACGATTGTCTGATGCCACCCGGCCGCCGATATCGGAGTGGTGAAAAACACAGGCCGTAAAGGCCACCGGGCGTTCTTTGTAGAAAATCGGACTCATCACACAGACATCGTTTAAATGCCCGGCCAGAAGCCAGGGATCGTTCACAATGAAGACGTCACCCGGCCGGTAATCACTCAGGGGGATTGAGTTGACCAATTTTTTAACACCCAAAGCCATGGCACCGGCCTGACCCGGCGTGCAAAATGTTCCCTGAACCAG
>JAIVWA010000041.1:0-14156 GCA_049190255.1 Gammaproteobacteria bacterium
AATGGGATTCTGTCTTCATTGTGTTTTAAAGCCGCTTCACCCAATGGGGTACGTCGGGTATTCCGGATTTTGATCAATATGGTGATAGGTGTCCATCGGTTGCAACCTTTGAACCTTGAACCCTGAACCTGGAACCGATCCATTTAGGTAACATGCTGGCAGAAATTATCAAAGGCAAACCGTGTGCGCCGGTCTCTGAACAGCCAGAAGTTGAAACCGGCCTGCAGCAAGAGGAAGCCGACCTTGACCGGTGATCTTTTTTTCCTTCCGCCTTCCACATTCCGAATTCCGCATTCGAAAGCCTCTGTCATCCGCCTTCCACATTCCGCATTCCGAATTCCCCATTCGGAAGATCCCACCTGGATAGATAGCATTTCACCTTCCGTGATCCCGCAAATTTTCAAAGATCCTAAATCGGGCTGAGTTATTTATATATTTATGGACGTTATATAGTAAAATAACTAGAGAATATACTTCTGCTAGTTATTATAGAAGTAGTAGTAAATAAATGATCTACCACATGGTATAAAAAAACAACATCCTGATAGCATAGAGCTAAATAAATATAAACTCTTAAATGCTAAAAGGAGGTTGCGATGAACAATGAAGACAC
Organism: Gammaproteobacteria bacterium; assembly: GCA_049190255.1. Lineage (GTDB taxonomy): Bacteria > Desulfobacterota > Desulfobacteria > Desulfobacterales > JAFDCJ01 > JAFDCJ01. The sequence goes on from JAIVWA010000041.1 coordinate 614, forward strand.
TATTAGGCGAGAGCAATTCTGTCAAATTAAAAGCGAGATCCGCGGATCTAGTGAATATTTGGTGGTCGGCATCGATGTGGCCAAAGATAAACACCATGCGTTTATGGGCAGCGCAACTGGTAACTCGCTTTTGAGGAAACTGGTCTTTGAAAATACTTCTGAGGGCTTTCGCAAGCTACTGGAGCGTAGCGAAGCGATCAGAACTCAAAACGCGTTAAGCAAGGTTGTCTTTGGGATGGAACCGACCGGCAATTATCACAAACCATTGGGTGCCTATCTTATCCGATCCGGACATCATCTGGTGATGGTCACTGGTAAAGCCGTCAAAAACAACCGCGAGCTTCTCGATGGTCGCTGGGATAAAAACGACATTAAGGATCCAGCTAATGTCGCGGATCTGATCTGCCAGGGTAAAAGTCTTTATTATGACTATCCATCGGCAAGTATCGACCAGCTTCGTCAGCTGTTGTCGCTGCGAAGGCGTTTGAAAAAAGAAGAGCATAGTCTTCGCATGCGCATTCGCAACAATTTGTTGGCGCTATACTTTCCTGAGCTTGATCGTTTTTACAGCGCTTGTGAAACTGAGAGCCTGGCCATCGTTCGCTGGTTTTTGGATCCAAGCATTATAGCTGCCATGGAGTTTGATGAGTTTTTTTCGTTGGTCACCCGCACCAGGCGCGGGATTGCACAAAAGCAGCGCTTACAAAAGATTCATCGCTTAGCAGCCGAATCAATCGGATGTCCAATGGGGGCAGCTGCAGAGTTCGAAGCGGAGCTTTTAGTGGTAAAACTAAAAGAAGTTCGCCAGCAGTTGAAAAAAATTGCCGATCTAATGGAAGATTATTGTCTGGAATTTACCGAGTACAGCATTCTGCTAACGATCCCCGGCTTTGGTCCGTATATCTCTGCCAGGGTTTTAGCTTCAATTTCCAATCCCTGGCGCTTTGACCGCAGCAATCAGGTCTTAAAGATGGCCGGTTACGATCTGGGTGCCAAGCGCAGCGGCAAAACAAGCGATGATGCCGTTCCGGTCATATCTAAAAGAGGAAACAGCGAACTTCGCTATGCCCTATATCAAGCTGCTCATGTTGCTTCAACTCGCAACTCAGACTTCATCCGGTACTTTACCCGAACGCTTCGAGGCCGGGAACGTGAGCGTGGTATCAAAACAAAAATGAAAGTAAAATTGGCTGCAAAAATGTTGAAAATAGCTTGGACTTTAATGAAGAAAAAGCAAGGATTTGATCCTGACTATCTGATTACAGCGTAGACAGGTTCTCATATTCGGCGAGAGAGCTCGTGAAAGGACGTTGGGGCTTAGACCTCTGGAGGGACAATACTGAGCCTCTCACTGAACTGAAAAATCTTGATTAGGGATGATTGGAAGCTGACAGCCGTTGGCATTCCGGATAAACGTAACGATCAGATGCAAGGTTCGCTTGAGTGAGGGGATCGCCGAAAATTTGTTAAAAATGTATAAGGAGAAGTGCGTCCTTAAAATGTTCAACGCTCTATGCTATTGAAATAATGAGAGATTAAAATTTTTTATTTTTCTCTTGACAGAATTTCTATAGGATGTCCCCTATCTCTATTGGGATTAGGAAACACGAATATGCGTTGGTTACTAGTTCTGTTGCTCAGCATGATGATGGCAGCACCCTGCCAGGCAGATCCCTATGCCAAATACAACCGCGTCAAAAAATTCGACCGCTATTTTTCTAAGTATTCGAAACGGTTTTTCGGACCCGGTTTTGACTGGCACTTTTTCAAAGCCCAGGCAGTCGCAGAATCAGGGCTCGATACCTCGGCCAAATCGGGTGTCGGTGCCGTGGGATTGATGCAGATTATGCCCAAGACCTTTGAAGAAATCCATGCCAAGAATCCAGCCATCAAAGGCAACTGGCGGCATCCGCGCTGGAACATTGCTGCCGGAATTTACTATGATCGCACCCTGTGGAATCTCTGGAAAGCCGAACGCCCCCGGCAGGACCGGATTAATTTTATGTTCGGCTCCTACAATGCCGGAAAGGGCAATATCCTCAAAGCGCAAAAGGTGGCCGAAAAACGCGGATTGAGCCCCAACCTGTGGGAATCCATCGTATCAGCACTGCCAAAAATCACCGGCAAAGGCAGTCGCGAGACGATCTCGTATGTCAAAAAAATCGAACACGTCAAAGGAGTACTCAAATAATGGAGTTTCAAATTATCCTGCTCAATTTTAGCTACGCCATCATCGGTGCCTTGCTGACCATCGGTTTCATGCTGATCGGCTACAGGCTTTTTGACAAGGTCACCCACTTTAACACCTCCGACCAATTGGCACAGAACAATGTGGCGGTCGGCATCGTGGTGGGATCGATTTTTATCGGCCTGGGGATTGCGATCGGGCTGGTGATCGGCATGGGGCTGAATTAGGCTCTGCGTTCGGTGTGAAAAGTTCGACCGGTGCGAATTTGGAATTTTCCCCCGGGGCGATGTTTCTCCAAAATGAGTTTTTGTTTACCTTGCAATAGCCCATCGTGGTGCTCTAAAGTTTTTCTGGTTAAATGCCGATAACGATCTATATTGAATATAATTGCATCTTTTTTTTAACTCATGATATTTGACTCGGAGGTGGACCCGCATGCAGCTTGTATTGAAGTTCAATGATTCAGTGCTAAGACAGATAGAAAGTGACAAAAAGGAAGTAACGATCGGCCGGGACTCAGAAAATGATATCCAGATAGATAATATTTCAGTTTCGCGGGTACACGCCAAGATAATAGAAGGACCAAACCATTATTTATTGCAGGATTTGAACAGCACCAACGGTACATTTGTTAATGGAAAAAGGGTCAATCAGAAGTACATAAAAGAAGATGATGAAATAGTAATTGGCAAACATACCATAATGGTCGATATCAATAACTTTCAGAAAAAAATCAAACCGTGGAGCGGCAGCCAAGCAGATAAAACCTATAAATTTACTGGTCCTGCGCTCAAATGATGCGAATTACTTTTCCTTTTCCGTTTTCGGCTTAATCCGCTTGAGAAACTCACAAACCGGCAACGCCGTCAGCCCACTGATAAAAATATAGAATGTCCCCTAGTTTCTTAACAACCGTGCTGCCATTTTATTCTGAACTGGCTGTTCAGTAGCCGGTCTATATCGTTCGGGGTAACACCGGAATAATCAAAATCGATCAAGCGGCGGACAATTCGGATTGATCTCCACCGGTTTCACCGCCTTTCAATTTTAGCCGATAAACTGCGTAAGGTGTTTTTACCTCCTTGCCCATTATCATTTCTTTGATTGCCGGGGTAACCTTCTTATAGGTTCTGTAGAGTTGATTCATAAGTTCAAGATCTGAGATCTCAATCCACTCGTCCGCTTCATGACATTTGACCTCGTATAGAGGCATTGCATACATCGACATCCCTCTGAATCCTCTCTCAGTTCATTTCAGAATTCAGCCCACAAACAAAAAATCCGGGCCACCAAATTGGTCCCCCGGCTTAATTCTGCATCCCTTGGCAACCCAGCTACCTTTTATCAAGGCCCGTGGCTTTCCGACCCTGCCTCACGGCAGGTTTGGCTTTATCATGGACTTATTTGTGCTTGAACAAATTAAGTTTACCAAACACCAGTGCATTCGTCAATCCTGACATTATATGTTTTCATGGACTGATAATAATTTTTTTAAACCATTTTAATTAGATGGTGACCACCATCCCATTTTAAAGCCCAAATCTTTTATTTTGTTGCATATCGATGGTGGTTTATCTTATTATGGCTCCGCCCGTCCACTGGAAAACAAAAGAGGTGGAACTATGAAAGATCTGATCACTGCAATCATTCAGGCACTTGTTGATCAACCGGAAGAGGTTTCGATAAACGAAATTAGAGGCGCCCACACCATAGTGTTGGAAGTAAGCGTAGCCAAAAGCGATATGGGTAAGGTTATTGGCAAACGGGGCAGAAATGCTCAGGCAATCAGGACAATTCTGAGTGCGGCATCCGGTAAGAAACGCGAAAACTACATGCTTGAGATTGTTGATTGAAGACCGCTAACCACACTGGGGTATCGCTCTTTTTTTGACAGATCTCATTTGATCCTAAAGCCAATCTTTGACAAACGAGATAAAACCCTGCCCGTCGTCTTTGAAAGCCACCCTCACCCCGACAACCACCAAATCCATGGGGCAGGCCCCTTTACCAGTTAGACGGACGTAATCCTTTTCCGTTGTTATCAGCTGCCGGGCCCCGGTTTGCCGGGCTGTACGCAGAATAGTTTTGAGATCCGGCTCGGTGTAGCGATGATGATCTGAAAATTCAAGAAATCCCGTGACATTGAATCCAAGCGTTTTAACGGTGCGCTGAAAATCGTCATTGCGGGCAATGCCTGAAAAGCCGAAGACTTTACGACTTTTGATACCCCCTAAATCGTGGGCTGCAAAAAAATTAAAGGCCGGCTGTAAGGGAGGCAGGGCCCCTTCTTTGACCGTGTAGCAATAGGGTGCCGACGACGATTTGAAAACCGGCGTTTGCGGTAAAATAGATTTTATGGCGGCGATCGAAGATCGGGCGGTTTCATCCGCATCGTCCCGGCAGCGGGTCAAAATGCACGCCGTGGCCCGCGTCATAGCGGTCAGCGGCTCCCTTAAAATTCCCCTGGGCAGCAGGTGAGTGTTTCCAAAAGGTCGATCGTGATCCAGTAAGACAATATCAATATCTCTTTTAAGCTGTAAGTGCTGGAAAGCATCATCTAGGACGATGACATCGGACTGGAATTTGCTGACCACCAGCCGACCCGCCTCAAACCGGTTTTTCCCAACAATCACCGGAATATCTTTGAGACGGCAGGCCATCATAAAGGGCTCATCACCGGCCCGTTCGAAATCCATCAGCAGGGAACTGCCGTCGCTGACAATGCCGCCCTGCCTTTCAGCACCCCCTTTGTATCCCCGACTGACGATCGCAACCCGGTAGCCTGCCTGCTTGAGCTCTTGGGCCAGATAAATTGTCATGGGTGTTTTTCCGGTTCCGCCCACCGTAATGTTGCCGACGGAAATCACCCGGCACGGAAGTTTTTTGGAACGCAATATCTTTTGCCGGTAGCAGCTGGCTCTCAGCTTTTGCACGGCACCATACAGGATGGATATCCCGTAAAGCATTGAGGCAGCCGGCGAAACAGAAATTTTATCCGTGCCGCGCATGACAGACTCGATTTGTTTTTTAATATCAAGCATTAGTCGGCATTTAAAAAATTAAAGACAGCAAAACAGCCAAAAATAAAATTTGCAACCCAGGCGGCAATAAACGGGGGCAGCATGCCACCATATCCGAGGGACACGCAAAAACTCTGGGCGATCCAATAAAGAAAAACAACCACCATACCATAAGTAATACTCATCGACAGGCCCTCGCGGGTTGTTTTCCTGAGCGTGATACTGGTTGCGATTAAACAGACAATGAGACAGGACATCGGTAACGCAAATTTACTGTGCAAATCAACCCGGTAGGGTGTGGCGTCGTATCCTTCGCTTTCAACGTCTTGAATGTAACGATAAAGCTCCTTGGAATTCATCTCTTCCGACTTTTTGGCAACATTTTTCAGATCTTCCGGTGAGAAATCGAGATCTTCCGCCTGTTGATCCAGGAAATTAACTTCATATGATCCGGTTTGAATATCCAACCGCTGCTCCATAACATCATAAAATATCCACTGACCCTTTTGATATTTTCCCCTGGCCGCATCTATCCGGCGGGTTAGCCTGAACTGCTCATCAAAACGGTTGTGGGTGATTCCGGATATGGTTTTGTCCTGGGGGTTATAGTAGGAGATATAGGATATGGAGCGATGACCTTTGATCCAGATATTTTTCCGTTCTGTGGTCACGGCATATTTTCTTACTTCGAATCGCCAGATCTCATTGGCCTTACTGACGGTAATGGGCACAACGACCTCGGATAAAATAAAGAAAGCTACGCTAAAAAATACCCCCAGAACCAAGATGGGTCTCAAAAAATGGTAAACACTCATACCGCCGCTTTTCAAGGCAATGATCTCATTGTTCTTATTCATCAGACCAAAGGTTATAAGAACGGCCAGCAGGATACCGACCGGGGTGATCTGGACGATAATCAGCGGCAGTTTTAGCTGAAAAAATTGCAGAATCCTTGAAATCGGCAGACCGGCTTCCATAAACTTGTCGACGTTTTCAAAAAAATCGACCGCCAGGTATATGATGACGGCAGCGGACAGAACAATCCCGAAATGCTTCAGTATTTCTTTAATAAGATATCGGTCGAGGATGGACATGCTGATAGTGTTTTGTCCCAGATGTAATTTGATGCTTGGAATTTTTTATATCCAAAGACTCCGCTATTGCGGGTGCGTGGTCCAGCTGTATTGGCCGGCCGGTACTGCTAACGGCCTTTGCCAAACTGCATCTGGTAAAGCTTATAATACTCCCGCTCCAGGGCCATCAATTGTTCATGCCTGCCCTCCTCCACGATCCGGCCATCGACCAGAACGATTATTCGGTCTGCATTTCCGATGGTGCTGAGCCTGTGGGCAATCACGAACGTCGTGCGGCCCTTCATTAAATTTCCCAGTGCTTTCTGAACCAGGATCTCGGCCTCGGAGTCGAGAGAGGAGGTGGCTTCGTCAAGGATCAAAATGGGGGCATCCTTTACCAATGCCCGGGCAATGCAGATGCGCTGCTTTTGCCCACCGGATAGTCTTCCACCTAGCTCTCCAATCGATGTGTCGAACTCCTCGGGGAAAGCCCTGATAAATTCATAGGCATAAGCAGATTTGGCAGCCGCAACGATCTGCTGCTCGGAAGCATCCGCGCGGCCATAGGCAATGTTATTGCGGACTGTGTCATTAAATAATATGGGTTCCTGGGTGACGATGGCGATCTGGCTTCGCAGCGTGGCAATTGAGATCTGGCGGATGTCGACACCATCGATCAAAACAGCTCCCGGGCTTGGGTCATAAAACCTTGGGATCAGGTTCACCAGAGAGGTTTTGCCCCCACCACTCATTCCAACCAGGGCTATGATTTCGCCGATCTCAGCCTCGAGATTGACGTTTTTAAGCACCAAATCCCGGTCATATTTAAAGGACACATCTTGAAAGGATATCCGGTGAGCGCCGTTTCGGATGGGAATTGGTGAGTCCGTTTCGATAACATCGGATGTTCGTTCGAGGATATCATAGATTCGTTCGATTGCGGCCATACCTCTTTGGACAGCGTTGTTCAATCGACTGATCTTTTTAAGAGGCTGGTACATTAAACCGACGGCGGTTAGAAACGACATGAACGTGCCAAAGGAGTAAGTCCCGGATATTACGTGTCTGCCGCCGTACCATAAGATAAAACCAATCCCCAATCCCCCCAGTATTTCCATCAAGGGCGAAGACATCTCTCTGACTTTGTTTTCTTTCATCTCCAGTCTAAATATTCTGCGGGACTTTTTCTCAAAGCGCTTTCTCTCATGATCTTCCATGCTGAAGGCTTTTACAATTTTGGTGCCGGTTAAGGTCTCATGCAAAAAGGCATTTAGATCAGCCCAGGCTTCCTGAACACCCCGGCGCACACGCCGAATTTTTCGTCCGAAATAAAAAAGAGGATATCCGGCAATCGGAAAAATAATAAAGGTGAAAACCGCCAGTTCGGGAATCTGGACAAAGGTCACCGCCATCAGCCCGATAATGGTAAAACCGTCTCTGATGGAGCCGGTGACCGCGGAGCTAAACATGGAACTGATAATGGCGACATCATTGGTAATGCGTGACATGAGGTCCCCGGTTTTTTCACGTTGGAAAAAAGCCAATGGAAGGTCCTGGATGTGACTATAGAGGCGATTTCTCATGCGCCTGATGATATCCTGACCCACATAACTCAACAGGTAGCCCGATCCGTAAGCTGCAATTCCTTTTATGGCAAAAACGGCAACGATGACAGCCGGAATCAATACCAGCATCTGCGAATCCTTTTGCTCAAATATCTTCTCTACCGCCGGCTTGACCAGGTAGGCGGTGGCGGCCGTCATGGCGGCTACCATGGCGGAGCACACCGCTGATACAAACAGCCTGAGCCGACTGTCTTTGATCAAAGACAGTATTTCTTTATTCCGCCGGGTGAGTTCCGGTAATTTTAGTCTTTTCATTTTAGCAATGTCGATTCAGCGGTCAGATGTGACCTGAACCCTGGAACGGTTATGACCCTCTATTGTTTCAGCATGTCAAGGGCGATGTCCGCCACCCGGTCCGATGCGCCGGTTCCTCCCAGCACATCGCGCAGCCCGAACAACTGCCGTTTGAGATGATTTAATTTGTCGCTATCTTTTAACATATCCTCGACGGCCGATGCGATATTCCCGGGGCTGGCCGCATTCTGCACAAACTCCGGTACGAGCTGCTCTGCGGCTACCAAATTGACCAAACCGATATTCGGCACCCGCACCAGGGCCCGGCCCACCCAAAAGCTAAGCGGTGACACTTTATATATAATGACCATCGGGGTGCCATGGATGGCGGCCTGGAGCGTCACTGTGCCGGAGGCGGCAACAATTACATCACTGCGCTCAAACACAGCCTCCACCCCGTCGGAGATTACCTCAACAGCCATCCGGCCGGGATGTTCTGAGACAATTGTGTCAATATGTTTGCGCTCGACCGAAGGCGCATGGGAAATAATAAATATAACATGTTTTAATTTTTCTTTCAAAATATCGGCCGCAGCGAGCATGATCGGAAGATGCCTTAGTATTTCATTATCGCGAGAACCCGGCACCAGACCGATGGTGGTTTGCCCTTCAGCGCCGCCGGCCATCACCTGTTCGGATGTCGGCAGCGGGGAATCCAGCAAGGGATGTCCGACGAAAGTCGCCGCAACATTATGCTCCCTGTAAAACGGCTGCTCGAAGGGCAGTATGACCGCCATATGATCGACCAGTTTTCCAATGCGCTTGACCCGGCCCCGGCGCCAGGCCCATATCTGAGGGCTGATATAGTACAATACCGGAATACCTGATTTTTTGGCGGCGGCGGCCACATGAAGGTTAAAATCAGGAAAATCTATGAGGATAAGAAGGTCCGGTTTCAAACTTTTCAGCAGTTTTTTAATGATTCCCATACTTTTCAAGATAACGGGTATTTTAGACCAGACTTCGGTGATTCCAACCACTGCCAATTCGGAAGCCTCCACCAGGATTCGTACTCCGGCCTGCCTGAGAGCGGGTCCGCCGATTCCGCAAAAAAACAGGGCCGGATTCTTTTTTAGCATGGCCTTTACCAGTTTAGCGCCGTGTTGGTCGCCGGAGGCTTCACCGGCTATAATGGCCACACAGGCTTGCTTGGATATCGAGTTCATAAAAGCTCAATTTAGGTTAAATAGGGTTTAATGGCAGTATTAATCTGGTCCGAGATACTCAAAGCAACTTTCAGGGCCTTGCGACCGGCGTTTCCGGAAACCACGGGGGGTTGGCGGGTGTAGACCGCTTGTATGTAAGATGCGAGCTCATCTTCCAGCGCATCAGCTTCGGAAAAAGAAAGCTGCTGGATATCCATGCCGGGGATCAGGCCCTCGGTCAGGCTTTCGTCGCGACGAATGACGGTGATATCCCGACTGATAAAATCAACAGCGACATAGGCATCTTTTTGAAACAATCTGATTTTTCTTTGATTTTTGGTTGATATACGACTGGCGGTTACATTGGCCACGCATCCGCTTTCAAATTCAAGACGCACATTGGCGATGTCGGCATGTTCGCAAACGACCGGTGCACCTGCGGCATGAATACTTTTGATCTCTGATTTGACAAGGTTCATGATGATATCAATATCATGGATCATTAAATCAAGCACCACACTGACGTCGGTGCTGCGGTCTTTAAAAATACTCAACCGATGGGCTTCAATAAACATCGGATGGTGAACAATATCCTTGACTGCGATCACAGCCGGATTAAAGCGCTCCAGGTGGCCGATCTGCATAATACGCCCCCGGGACTCGGCAATCCTGATCATTTCATCGGCCTGCGCCAGGGTGGTTGTCATGGGCTTTTCGATCAAGACGTCCAGATCATGGTTTAAGCACTCGGCCCCTACCAGGAAATGCTCCGCAGTCGGCACCACAATGCTGACAGCATCGACATGGCCGAAAAGATCGCGATAATCGCTAAATGAATCGGTGCCGAACAAGGCGGCAACTTCCTCGGCCCGGGCTCGATTGATATCAACCACCCCAGTCAATTGCACATTTTCCATGCGGGAATATTTCTCAGCGTGAAACCGGCCCAGATAGCCCACGCCGATTACTCCCACCCGAATTTTTTTCATAAAGCATCCACTCCTATGAATCCATTGGCGAAAAAATAAAGGGGAACGGCTGTTCCCCAAAAAAAGGTTTCAGGTGTCGGTTTTCAGATGACAGAGAACAGAAGTCAGACGACAGATGGCAGATAGAAAAAATTGGAAGATATAGCCCACAATCTGACCTCAGTTTTCAGTCCTCCATTTTCAGTTCTCTGTTTTCTGTCCTTTGTCTTCTGTCCTCTGTTATCTGTCCTCTACCTCGTGATGCCCCGTTGGGAGGATTTGATGAAATTTATAAAGCTGTTCACTTCCGGCAAATGATCAACTTCCGCTTGCGCTCTTTCAATGGCTTCGTTAAGGGTTATACCGATGCGAAAAAAAATACGATAGACTTTTTTTAAGGCCGCAACCGTAGCTTCGGAAAACCCATATCGTTTTAACCCGACCCGGTTGAGCCCGTATAATTTTGCCCGATCTCCGGCGGCGATGACATAAGGCGGAATGTCTTTGGGGACTGCCGATTTTCCGCCGATATAGGCATATTCTCCGATTCTTACAAATTGATGAATCGCTACCAACCCTCCCACGGTAACATAATCCCCGATGACGATGTGACCGGCCAGGGTCGCATTGTTGGCCAGGATCACGCTGCGCCCCGTCTGGCAGTCATGGGCGACGTGACAATAGGCCATCAGCAAATTATCTTCACCGATTTCGGTTACCCCGGTACCAAAGGCGGTCCCCCGGTTAATGGTTACAAATTCCCGCACCACGGTTCCGCGACCAATTTTGACGTAGGTTATTTCACCCTTAAATTTGATTGCCTGGGGTTGGGCCCCTACCGATGCATATTGAAAGATGTGGCAATCAGGTCCGATGGACACGTAAGGATCAACAATCACGTGGGGGCCGATAACTGTTCCTGACCCGATGGTTACGTTTTCGGCAATAATGGTGTACGGTCCGATTTCAACCTCGGTATCAATTTCAGCTTGCGGATGAATAATAGCAGACGGATGTATCATTTATTCTCTCCAAAGGTGGCCATCAGTTCAGCTTCAGCGACTAACTGGTTATCAACGGTGGCGGTTCCGGACATTTTGGCAACCTTTGACCGCAGTTTTAAAATTTTGGCCGTGAATATAATTTGGTCTCCGGGCACCACCGGTTTGCGGAACCGTACTTTATCCATACCCATAAAGTAGATGAGTTGGCCATATCTGTCGGTAGTGCGTGATTCACAGGCAAGCACTCCCCCGGCCTGGGCCATGGCCTCGATAATAAGTACCCCCGGCATGACCGGTTGACCCGGAAAGTGCCCTTGGAAAAAGGGTTCGTTTATGGTGACATTTTTAAGGGCGGTCACCTTCTCACCGGGCACCAGATCGATAATGCGGTCGATCAGCAAAAAAGGATAGCGGTGCGGTAAAATTTCCATGATTTTCTGAATATCATACTCAGTTTTCATTTTTCATTCCATTTTCTCTTCCAAGCGTTTAAATCTTTTCTCCAACCCCGATAGTCTTTTGCTAAATTCCGGCAATTTCGGGATCAACCGTTGAACCCGAAGCCAAATTTTATGCGGCATTTGCGGAATACCTGAAGATACAATCTGACCGTCGGGCACCGGCTTGCCAACCCCGGTCTGGGGGCCGACGGTGGCGCCGTCACCGATGGTCAGATGCCCGGCAACTCCGGCCTGACCGGCCAGGACAGCGTTCTTGCCGATCGTAACGCTGCCCGAAATTCCGACCTGAGCGACCAGGACCGTATTTTCTCCGACCCTGACGTTGTGGGCGATCTGAACCAGGTTGTCGGTTTTAACCCCGCGGCCGATGTGGGTTTTACCGAATGTTGCCCGGTCGATGGTATTATTGGCCCCGATTTCAACATCGTCATCAATTTGAACAATTCCGGTATGCGGGATTTTGTGATAACAATTGCCGTCGGGCGCAAAACCAAAGCCGTCAGATCCAATGACCGTGCCGGCGTGAATAATAACGCGGTTGCCGATAATACAGCGCTCCAGTATGGTTACATTGGGATAAATGATGACATCATCGCCCACAGCGACACTGTCTCCCAGAACAACTCCCGGATGAAGCCAAACACGATCACCGACGGTAACCCGACGGCCGATGACCGCCTTCGGTCCGACCGTGACACCCTGGCCGCAAATAAATTCCTCACCGATCTCGGCGCCGGGATGTATCCCGGCTTGAGGTTGGATCAGGGGATGAAAATATTGCAGGATTTTTGCAAAGGCCACCATGGGATTGTCCACCTCAATAAAATTGTTCGCTCCGGGCCCGGTGTTGCAGGGGACGATGACGGCCGCAGCCTGGCAGTCTCCTATCTTTTTTAAATACTTGGCGCTGCCGGCGACGGTAATTTCATTTTCTCCGGCCAGCTCAAAGGGGGCTGCGCCGCTGATCAATTTATCAGCATCACCGATGATATTGCCCTGCACCAGAGTTGCGATTTTGGATATCGTTATCTTCATTAAGTCACTTTTTGAAAAGTTTATCTTTGCAAACTATTTTTTTGTTTTGGCAAACTTTGTGTTGAGTTGCCGGATAAGTTTGTCCGATAAATCAACAGAGCGGGGCGTATAAATGACACCGCGTTTATCCATGATCAGAAGATATCCCTCTTTCTTGCCGATCTCCCTGGTAATGGTGGTGACATCAGTTTGCAGCTGCTGCATCAGTTTTACTTGAACTTTTTGCAGTTCAGAACGATATTTTTTTTGCAGGGTTTTAAAATCATTGACCTTGATGCGTTGTTCCCGTTCTTTTTCTTCGCGCATTTCTTTGCTCATCACCATGGATTCACGCTCAAGGCGCCTTTGAATTTTTTCAATTTCCGCCCCTTTTTTCTGCAGATCAGCCGTCATCTTTTCGTTCTTTTTTTTAAGCTCAGCCTGTATCGCTTTGCCGGCAGCGGAAGTTTCCAAAACCTTTTGGAAATCTATGACACCTATCTTGGCGACATCAGCCGCCAATGAAAAATTGCTGAAAAAAATGATAATCAAACACCCAATGACACAAGCAATTTTGTACGCTCTCATTATATTCCCCCTTGTCACATTGTAAAAAATTCGGAGTCAATTATTTATGATCGGTCCCCAAAGGGCCGGGTTGTTTCTAAAAATACCCCATTATTGATAAAATCACATCTTATTTGCAACTAAAAACATACGGATAACTCCCAATTGGTTTTTAACTCAATTG
>JAIVWA010000042.1:0-3667 GCA_049190255.1 Gammaproteobacteria bacterium
TAATAATACTATTCCAAAGACTATGTATTTCCGCATGGTTAGGGATAACTCTGCTTATGGAATAAACAATTTTGTCGACAACGGCGCGACGGTGGGCTGCGGGGGCTGTCACTCCTCGGCCGGCGGACTCGGGGCCGGACTGATGGATTTCCTGAACGGGAAACTCAGACCGGGCGTGGATATTGTAATCGACAGCGTGAAACTCAAACAGAAGCTTAAAGGGCACAATCTTGTAATAACAGGTGAAGGCAGAATGGACAGGCAGACTGTCTTTGGCAAGAAAACCGACAGTTTTGATGGTGGGAACTAGCTGTTTCGCTAAAGCAATTGATTCACGAATGTGATTACGCTCCAATATTCCTGATACGTTAGTGGCGGGATAACCATATTTATCAGCTTCAGCGTTCACCGCACAAAACATCACAGGTGTACTGACCTGGTCCTTCAAGTAAGGAAGAACAAACATCCATTGGGCATTGTCGTCTGCCGCTATGACACCATCAGGATGAAGTTTCTGGTACAGGGAGTATGCTTCTTTCGATTTTTGCTGCCCACCTTTAAAATTTTTCTTAGTATCCATATAAAAATATGTTACCTCACAAACTTTACCGAGCAGGTAATCTCACAAAGCCGGCATCCGGTGCATCGTTCCGGATCCACGATAAGCATCTTATTGGACATGGATTTATCTCCTCATAGCTCATGACAACCAGGACTTTACATGATGCCGCTTCGATAGCTGGTGCAACGGTTGCGATGAAACTACATACCATCACTAAGCCTATCAAAACACGATAGGTCCTTATAGAAAACATAGTACGGACCTGCCAACCTGGATAGCTTGATTTTTTCACTGAATTCACCCTAACGCTGCATAAATTTTTGGATTTTTGCTTCAATAGTTATCTTCACTGCTGTCCCAAATAAATTGAGAATCAGATACTGCCACTAATAATAACAGGCAGTTATCAACATGAAATTGGTGATTTCGAAATTAGATTATGTCACAGTTTAGCTTTTGTTTCCATCACAAATTCTTGATCCATTATTGTGTCCCAAGTGTTCGGGATCTATGAAAATAATTTCATTTATCGAGGATGAGCAGCTCGTCAAAAAATCAATGTTGACAATAAAGCCCGCTTTCGTTATCTGGATGGTTATTGGTTCCGTTTAATTGACGCCTCAATATGTTGGGCTGCAGCTGAAGTCGATACACAATTCGCAATTTTCCCTTGCTACGCACCGAAAAAGCAATGTCTTATCTTTCTCTTTTTATCTTTCAGGAAAAAAATTGACAACCTGTATTTTTTGCATTACAGTTTGTAATACGGAGGTGGCGAAATGATTACATTAAGACTTGATCCGAAACTCGAACAAGATGTAAATATTACTGCAAAAAATCTTGGGTTAACCAAGTCGGAATTTATTCGCAAAAGTATACATGAATATCTGGGAAAGCTCAGAAAGCCTAATGCTTGGGAGATAGGTGAAGATTTATTTGGTAAATATTCAAGTGGCTTTAGTAACTTATCGGCAAACCGGAAGGACCTGGTCAAAAATAAAATTACGGCCAAAAGAAAATGAAGAAAATCCTCATAGATTCTGGCCCATTAATAGCTTTATTTGACGCATCAGATAAATACCACCATGAGGCTGTGAACTTTATCAAAACAAACAAATACCCATTGGTTACAACCCTTGCCTCAATTACTGAGGCATTACATCTATTGGATTTTAATCGAAATGCGCAAATAGACTTTCTTGGATGGGTACATAGGGGAGCAGTAGAAATTCATAATATCGAAAACAATGATTTTAAAAGGTTGAAAGAACTAACGGAGAAATACCGTGATCTTCCAATGGATTTCGCTGATTCGTGCCTCGTCTACATCGCTGAAAAACTCAAACTCAATACCATTGCAACAATAGATCGAGATTTTTCAATTTATCGAATACAAGGGCGAAGAAAATTCCAAATCATTCTTTCATGAGAAAGCAAACTCATACGAAATTAACACCCAAGCCGGCAAAGCCGGAGTTGACGATTGATCCGTCTGCGGCGAAACGATTGACGATTTGTGGATGTCGCTTCGCTCAATTATTTTTTGCAAGAACTCCTGCATTATGCCTGGGATACGTTTTATCAGGAAGAATCCCAGGAATTGAAGATGTTCAAGCTGTTTCAGCGGGTGATTCAAAAGGAAATGGCGAACAACACCTTCAGACCACGCAACCGGGCCCTGGCATCCCGTGCATTCGGCAAAAAGCGGAGCGACATGCCGACCTCAAATTAACCCTGTATTTGACTCAGGCCGTAACCTATGACGATGCCAAAGCCGGTGCTGCTCTATTGGGGGCGACAACTCAATGCGGGGGCTGGGGGCGCCTTAGGCAAGTCATGATTCTTTACATTAGCCTTGAAGCACCAGATCGTTTAACTCACGACCCATACTGCCATGTTGTTGAGGGAGTTAATGATTTTTTCGCTGAAGCGGCCGCGCAGGTGCTCCTCGGTAAAACTGACGGCTTCGCGCCGGCCCACCACAATGGTGCCGAATTTACGGTTGAAAGCCGTGTCAATAATTTCCTGGATGGTATTGATCCTCACGAATATAAAGTCGCGGGATATTTGTCTGGCGTCGATACCCGCATCCAACAGGCGCTGGGTCGCTTCATCCATATATGGCTTAAACCGGTTTGCATGGTATGTGCGCCAGTTCTGATCACTTTCAGCTTTATTGGGGCCCTCGGAAGTAAAACGGGACATGGCCGGTGGCTTCAGGCAATGGCAAAGGGAAATTTCCAGGTCACCGGCACCGGCCAGCGCACCAATGCAGCTGACGCCGCGCATGGCTTCGATAGATTCATCCAGGGCAACCAAAATTCTACGGGATGTCGGCTTGCCGGCCACGATTACCGTGGGGATGTGCTTGATTTTTTCGGCCAGTTTGTGGGCCATACTGCCCAGGATCAAGTCTTTTAACCGGCTGACACCGGTCCGACCGACGATAATCGCGCTGTAATTCTGGTAGGATTCCTGGATGATGTCTTTTAAGATCCCGGCCTTTTTGGTCTGGGTTTTAACATCGATGGCGTCTTCCGGAAAACCGGCCGTGGCAAGGATTTTTAACGCTTTTTCCTTAAATTCCCCGATCACCAACTGATGATCGGCCAGCCACCCCATGACCTTGGTCTTTTTGGAACGATAAAGCGGATTGTTGTCCATATCATAGAACACTTCCGGAAATCCGATACCCACACTAAAAAGTACGATATCTGTCCGGTCAGGTGCTGCGACTGTGCAGATATAGCGGACCGCTTCCAGGGCCTGGTCGGAGCCGTCGACAGCCAGGAGTATTTTTTTTCGAATAATGGTATTCAAAAGACCTCCCTAGTCCTCTAACGGGGTAAGCCAAAGCCGGACTTTAAACCCCAAATCCCAAATCTCAAACTCCAAATTACAAATAAATCTCAAATAACAAATCTCAAATCCGAAACATATCTTAGAATACAGTGAATCTAATCGGTTCAGCTGTCTCTGATAAGATTCATTCTGCCCGAGTTCAGAGCTCAGGAAACAGTTTGCAGCAAGTCAAAACTTGTTTGGGCGATTGGAGCTTGGAATTTGGATATTGTTTGCTATTTGTTATTTGATACTTGTAATTTA
>JAIVWA010000042.1:3677-14146 GCA_049190255.1 Gammaproteobacteria bacterium
TGTAATCATTGGTTTTTAAATCAAATGGTTAAATTTGCCTCACACCGGTTTCAAGGCATTGCGGGCAGGTCGAATATCGAAGTAAGGTATTCTATCTAATTTATAAAAAGAGACAGAGCGTAGCGATTCCACCAATCCGAAATCCCTCCGGGGCGTAGGCCCCTTTGCCCCCTACGGGCCGGAGGCCGCAATCTAAAATCCCAAATTATAACTCGTGGCGTCATAGGAAAAAAATCGGGATGAATTTGTAAATGTAGATTTGGCATATATTCACCACCCAAGTCCTATCCCCGCCACTCCGTATCGTCGACTGTGGTTTTAAACTCCGGTTCGACAACAGCGGGGGCTACCAGATCTGCGGTTTTTTCCAGATCATCAGTGGTTGGCTTGCCCACAAAAACGAGGCGCTGCCGCTTGCACTTTTTACAGGCCTCCAGCACGTCCAGGGAGCAGGTCGGTGAGTAAGCATCATAGTTGATGGTGGACAGGTTGTCTTCAAGCGTAAAGAGGCTTGAAGCTCTGGCGCAGGCACCGCAGCCGATGCAGCCAACGTTGCATACCGCAATGACGTCTTTGCCTTTGTCTTTGTTTGAGCAGGTCACGGCCAGCATCTGGTCTGATTTAAAAGGGGTGATGGTGATAATGTTACGGGGGCAGACCTTGGCGCAAGCCCCGCACCCGACACATTTCTCATAGTCTACCGTAGCCAGTCCGTCGACGACATGCAGGGCGTCAAACTTACAGGCCCGGGCACAGTCGCCAAATCCCAGGCACCCGTAAGTGCAGCCCTGGACGTCGGTTACCAGGTTGGCGGCGGAGCAGCGCATTTCGCCCCGGTATTCATTGCGTCCCAGGCGGTCATGGTAATTGGCACCACAATGCACGATTGGCCGGAACGGCAGCATTTCGCCGACTTCCACCCCCATGATGCCAGCGACGGCCGTCGCGCAGTTCTGTCCGCCCACCGTACATTTGTTGACCGTTTCATGCTCCAGAGCTACTGCTTCGGCATATTCACCACAGCCCACATAGCCACAACCGCCGCAATTGGCGCCGGGAAGAACGTTGATGATGGTCAGGACCCGCTCGTCCACATCCACATGAAATTTTTTATTGGCCCATCCGAGGATGGTCGTCAACACGACCGCCATGGTCAGCATGGTTCCGGCGGACAGGCCGATGGTTACCCAGGTCATTGGTCCTCCAACAAGGAACAGACTGAACATCGAACATCGAACGTCCAACATCGAACGTCGAATAATGATGTCGCTGCGCTCCGCAAATTATAGGTTTCAGGTGTCAGGTTTCGGGTGTCAGGAAATTAGGGTGCTATGACCTGAAACCTGAACACTGACACCTTTAAAATATAAAAGCACGTGACAACATCAACCATAAATGATCGATATGATTTCGCTAAGCCCGTAAAACATCACTCTCAGAGCAGGCCGGCCAAGGCACTTCTCAGGCCGCTGTCCACCCCGGTAAACCCCATAAATGCCATGGCCAGAATTCCCCCGATAATCAAGGTGATGGCTGCCCCCTGAAAAGGTGCGGGAATGTCGCACAGGTCAAGCTCCTCCCGGATGCCGGCCATGACCACAATGGCAATGGTAAAACCGACCCCGCCGAATACCCCCAGGGCCAGTGAGCGCCCCAGGTCCCAGGCTTCAAGGGGATTATCGACACCGATGATTTTGCTCATAACCGTCAGGCAGGCAAACAGGATGGCGCAGTTGGTCGTAATCAACGGTAGAAAAACACCGAACGATTTGTACAGCGGCGGATAAAATTTGCGCACATACATTTCCACAAACTGGACTGAAGATGCGATGGAGAAGATGTAAACAATATAGGTCAAAATCGTCAAATCGATGCCGGCAGCCTTTTCGGCCGGCATGAAAAATTGCGCCACCCAACTGGATACGGGTGCGCCCGGCATCAATATGAATGTGGTAATCGTCCAGCTTAAAAAAACGGCGATGGTCATCACAAATGTGACCGCGCTGCCCATGCCAAGGGCCATATCCACCCGCCGTGAAACCCCGATGAACGGACAAATGCCAACAAAATAATAGAGTACAAAATTGTTGATCAAGGCCGCACTGATGGAAATCAGAAAAATATCGAACAGATAATTCATGGGTTACCCTTCCAAACCGTTTTTCTTCGATCGGACGGAATCGATCCAGTTGACCAGGGCCAGCA
Source organism: Gammaproteobacteria bacterium (assembly GCA_049190255.1). Classification (GTDB taxonomy): domain Bacteria; phylum Desulfobacterota; class Desulfobacteria; order Desulfobacterales; family JAFDCJ01; genus JAFDCJ01. Next base: position 5,883 of record JAIVWA010000042.1, read on the forward strand.
GGAGGCCAAATGTCAAAAAGGCCCCGGGCGGCAGCACCATGATCACCCACTGGGGCCAGGCCGGCGGCATCACCTGAAAGCCGGCGAGCATCCCGGTGCCCAGTATCTCACGGATCGCAGCGATGCTGGTCAGCGCCAGACCGAATCCGATAGCCTGACCCGCGGCATCTGCCGCCGCGGCCGCAACCGGCTGCCGGGAGGCACAAACTTCACAGCGGCAGATGATGATGCAGTTTACAATAATCAGAGGGATATAGGGTCCCAGGGTTTTGCTCATCTGATACAGATAGGCCGCCAGCAGGCGATCAACAATGGTGACAAATGTTGCAATGATCAGCGTGAAGACGACAATCCGCAAATGGGGTTTGAGCAGGTTGCGAATGAGGCTGATGATAATGTTGGCACCCAAAAGAACCACTCCCACCGCTACCGCCATGGTCAATGCGGGTTTCAGGGCGCTGGTGACCGCCAGGGTCGGGCATAGCCCGAGCAACTGGCGATACACGGGATTTTCAGGCAAAATGCCCTGGATAAACCGTTCAAATGGAGTCGGGTTGTCCGTCATTTACTGTCGCCTTTCAGATAGAGCGTTTGTCATTATAACATTCCGATTCAGTCGTCCTTTTATATCTTCGATCGTGCGATTTACGATTCCGGTAACGCTGCGGGATGAAATGGTGGCACCGGTCACGGCGTCTATCGAATTGGATGTCGGGCTCTTGCCTTTTACCACTGTCAGCGGCATCGCGGTGCTTTTTTGAATAAACTGATTGCGCCACCGGGAAAGGCTGATCTTATTACCCAGCCCCGGAGTTTCTTTTTGTTCCAGGATAAAAATACCGCTAATCGTTTTGGCATCGGGATCCAGACCGATCAGTATCTCTATCTTATCTGCGTAACCCTGCCCACTGGCCTTGACCACCCATCCGGACAGCTGGTCTGCAAGGGATACGCGGTACAAGGGATAGTAGGAAGTTTTGCCATCCTTTTCGACAGCAACTGTACCGGGGGTGATATCCAGCGCTGGATTCCGGCTTGCCATTTCGCCGGCTTTTGCCGCACCCCATACCAGTTCGGGAATCCGTTCAAGGGTCTCTTTTAATTTGTTATTCCGTATGGTTTCGCTGAGATTGACTTGAACCGCAGCCAGGGCCGCTCCAAATATGAGCGCCAGCACCAGAATCAGCCATGCCTGGGCAAAATTGCTGTTTTTAAATCCGCCGGTCAATCCTGCGGGGCGACCTTTAAGAGTTTGTTCCAATTAAACACCTCCGAATGGACGGGGAATCGTCCAGCGGTTGATCAGCGGCGTGACGGCATTCATCAGCAGCACCGCAAACATGAACCCTTCCGGATACCCGCTCAAAAGACGCAACAGCATGACGATCGCACCCATACTGATACCGAATATCCATTTGCCCTTAGGTGTGAGCGGACTCGTGACCGGGTCGGTGGCAATGAAAAAGGCGCCGAAGAGCAAAGCGCCGCCAAGCAAATGATGAAGTACCGTCCACTGGCTGCCTGGATTTGCCAGGTTGACTATCCCACCGATGACCGCCGTACTGATCAGAACCCCGGCTGGAATCTGCCAGGATGCCACGCGCCGCAGGCAAAGGTACACCCCGCCCAGAAGGCATGCCAGCGCGCTCGTCTCACCAAGAGATCCATTGGTAAGCCCCCAGAATAAGAAACTCATCGGAGCTGCTGCGCCGGTCTGTTTATAAGCGGTCAATGGGGTCGCCTGGGAGATGATATCCACACCGCCGGCTGGATCCACATAGCCCGAGGCAGCCAGATTGCCGGCAAAAGCGATCATCACAAAGGCCCGGCCCACCATGGCCGGATTGAATATGTTCATTCCGAGCCCTCCGAAAACCATCTTGCCGATGCCCACGGCGACGACGGCACCGATACATCCCACAAACCACGGTGCAGTTGCCGGCAGCGACAGGCCCAGGATGATGCCGGTGACACCTGCTGACAGGTCTTTGAGGCACAGCGGTCGCGACCGCATGCGGGTGAAAATCGCCTCGGCTGCCAGACAGGCAACCACGCTGATCAGCAGCTGCTTCACCGCCAGCCACCGAAAATAATAAACAGCCGCAAAAACCACCGGGCCCAGAGCAATCAAAACATCGCGCATCATGACGTGGGTCGTCATTTCCATACTGAAAACATGGGGTGACGGGGCGACATGGATGGCGGGGCTTGATTGGGTAAGGTTCGTTTCCAATTTCATTATTATCTTTTCGCTTCCACTGCTATCAGGGCTTTGCCGGTTCGAATATGCTGTACCAGGGGCAGCCCGGCCGGGCACACATAGGCACACGAGCCGCATTCGAAACACGCCATAATGTTGTATTTATGTGCCAGGTTGAGATTTTTGAAGCGCGAAGCCATCGCCACCTTGGTCGGCACGATGTTCATGGGACATACATCCACACACCGGCCGCAACGAATGCACACCGTCTGGTCAACCCGGCGGATTTCTTCGTGGGTCAGAACGGTAATGCCGCTGGTACCCTTGGTGACCGGGGTGTTAAAGTTGGTAAAGGCAAAACCCATCATGGGTCCGCCGGCGATGATTCGGGCGGCTGTCTTACGCAACCCGCCACAGTAGTCGATCAGTGCCCCCATGGGAGCCCCGATGGGAACCAGCAGGTTTTTAGGACTGACAATCCCCCCGCCCGTAACGCTGATAACCCGATGGGTCAGCGGAATGTTGCGCATGACTCCCCGGGCGACTGACGTAACCGTGGCCACATTGGTCATGGCCACACCAATGTCCGAAGGCAGCCCCCCCAAAGGGACTTCCCGATTGAGAACCGCCTTGATCAGGTGCTTCTCGCTGCCCTGGGGGTATTTGGTCTTGAGCACCGCAATTTTAATGCCGGCTCCGGCGGCGGCGCGGCGCAGGGAAGCCACCGCTTCCAGCTTATTGTTTTCGATTCCGATAAATGATTTGGGGGCACCCACGGCCCGGGCCGCCAGCAGGGCACCGGCCACAACCGCATCGGGGGCCTCCACCATCAGACGGTAATCCGTTGTCAGGTAAGGCTCGCATTCACAGCCGTTCACCATGAGTGTGTCAATCGGTTTTTGATCGCTGGGGATGATTTTGACATGGGTCGGGAATGCGGCGCCGCCCAACCCCACGATACCGGAATCGTTGATGGCGGCACTAATTTCTGCCGGATCCATCGTCTGGTAAGATTTTTGCGGCCACTGTCCGCCATACAATTCGTCCCACAGGGCCTGTCCGCCGAGTTGTTCGCCTTCGCTGCGGATGACAATGGCTTGCATGTGCCGGCCGTTTGCCAGGGTGGTAACCTCCATTTTTTGGACGACTCCGGCTATCGGGGCATGCAAAGATGCGGAAACAAAGGCTTCTCCTTTGCCGATTAATTCTCCGAAAGCCACAGATTGTTTGGGTTTGACGATGGGGGTGCAGGGCCCGCCGATATGCTGCAACAACGGCAGAACCACCTTCTGCGGCGGAGGGAGGATTTCAATGGGGGCATCGGCCGCCAGTTCTTTGCGCTGGGGGGGATGAACCCCACGGGCAAAAGTGCCGGGGCCGGGATAGAGCCCGGCGTTAGAGCTATGGTTATGTCGTTTTTTAAAAAGGGCCATGATTGGATTTAAAATGCCTCTAATTGAAGCACTTTACATTGACATAAGTCAAGCTCCGGTCCTTCCTTGCGATAAATAAGAATAGAATGCCGGCGGCAAAAAGTTCCGACCGCGACCCATTGATAAAGCGATTGAGGAGATGGCCGGCATCGACAACAATCGACTATTTGTCGTGGATAACTCCCTGGCCCAGGACACCCAATGGGAATTGGATTTGTTTCGGGAAATGATTATTCCGCCGACAAGGTGGTCTATCACCCCAGGCAGATGTCGGCCGAAAAACTGCAGCAATTATTGCACTATGCCTGGGATACGTTTTATCAGGAAGAATCCCAGGAATTGAAGATGTTCAAGCTGTTTCAGCGGGTGATTCAAAAGGAAATGGCAAACAACACTTTCAGACCGCGCAACCGGGCCCTGGCATCCCGTGCCTTCGGCAAAGAAGTGTAATATTATTCCAGGTCCTTAAAGTAATTCATATTCGACAGACGCTTGAGTTCTTTCCGGTAGCGTCCCTCCCAGCCCTCCCGGGCAAGGGTCCGGTCGATGAAGAACTTTAATATCGGCTTAAATGCGTATAACCAGATGCCGGTCCACAGGCGGCCCTGGCTCCTGGCCCTTTGGGACGGATCCCACCATCCCAGCGTTACCTGGCGGTGATACCAGAACAGATATTGCAGCTGGTCGGAATCCAGATATTTGGTTTTCACATTGGCCCACAATCCGCTGTACTTTTTATAATTGTCTTTATTGGTTACCAGACCTTCGTCGATCAGGTTTTGACGCATGCCGGTTTTGGGATAAGGGGTCAGTATCTGACAATAGGAACCGTCAGCTCCGATGGTTTTTAAAAACTGATAGTTTTCGATGATGGATTCTTCGTCATCTTCCGGGAAGCCGAATATCAGTCCGCCGATTACCATGATGTCATATTTGTGGCAAAACTCCACAGCCTTGCGGGATGCGTTCACGATGTTACCCTTGCCGGCTGATTCCAGATTCTTTTTAGACGCATTTTCAATACCCAGAAAAACAGTTTTTATACCCGCCTGGGCCATTTTACTGACCATTTCTTCGTTTTGAGCCATGGAAATACAGTCGGCCTGAACAACGAGATTCAGCTTTTTATATTTTTTGGCAATAATGGCGTCGCACAGGGCGATCACCCGTTTGGGATTTAGCACCATGTTGTCATCGATGATAAACGCCCAGCGGGTCTTGCGTTTATAATAAATGTCATCCAGATCGACCAGAACCCGTTCGATGGGATAGGTGCGAAAAGACCTCCCGTACATGTGTCTCATGCTGCAAAAGTTACATCCCCGGGTGCAACCGCGGGACGTCTCCAAAAGCTCGATTTTGGAATAGAGGATATGGTAGCCCCAGGTTAACCGCCTTTTATCCCGGATGGGAAGTTTTAGCTCCGACAAATCCAGCGTGTCTCCCCGGGGATTATGAACAAACTGCTTTCCTTGCTTATAAGATAGTGACGGAATGTCCTCCATCCGGTCTTTTCCATCCAGGGCATTGACCAGCCGGCGGCAGGCCACCTCTCCTTCGCCACGAATTATAAAATCGATCAACTCACTCTCAGATGATGCGGCTATTTCTTCATTCATCAGAGTTGCATGGTATCCGCCGATAGCAATTTTTACCTCCGGCAGTACACTTTTTATTAATTTAATCAACTTGATGCAGGTGTCGTATTGCCACGCCATGGCAGATAGACCGACCAGATCGGGGCGAATTTTCAGCAGGATTTTAGTAATGTATTTTTTTAGCTGTCGGCGCTTGCGAATCAGGTCCACAATATAAACATCATGCTGCTCATCGATATTGCCGCCAACACAGGCGATACCATGACTGGGCATGTGAATGGCGGTTTCATGAATAATCAGCGGCGCCACATCGGGCATCGACATCAATATAATTTTCATACATCCTCGCTTGTCTTTTCCTTTTGATTTTCCAGCAGCAACCGTACCTGGGACATCAATTCGGAAATTGAAAATTTGTCGCTTTGATAATCCGGTTCAATACCGGTGATCGGTTCAACGGTGATGGTGTTGGATACCAATGTATTAAATAAAAATTTGCCGGGCGTAAACAATTTATTGGTATTGCGGATATACAGGACCTTAATCGGTGTTTGGCAAAGCCTGGCGATTTTAAACGCGCCTTTGTTGAGCCGGCCGATGGTGCCGTCCCGGCTTCGGGTTCCTTCGGGAAAAATAAATAAATTACCACCGGACGACAGATAGCCGTCCATGGCGTCAATACGCTCAATCATTAACTCCGACAGCCTGCCCTCAGAAGTTGAGGGAATATATCCCGAACGTTTCAGCATCCAGCCAAAAATCGGAACGCTGAAAAAGGTGCTTTTTACAATGGTTTTATGCCGCGGATACAACGAAATCAACAGCAACGGATCCAGATAGGATAGATGGTTGCAAACGATCACAGAAGATCGAATAGATTTGATTTTGTCAGCAATATGCCATTTTTGCCCCGGGATAAAGATCCGAATTAGAAAAAAGAAGCCTTTGTAGAAATGGTGATTCAATCGCTGAAAGGAATTTTCGCGATTTTCAGAAAACAGGTATGCCGCCAGATAGAACGGAGAAAAGAAAAAAATAAAGCCCAGGGTAAAATACGACCAGAGCATCAGGGTAACAACCAGGTCTGAAACCGGTTTCAGGTATTTGTGTAAGAGAGGGTTCAAAGGTTAACCGTTCAGGGTTCAGGGTTCAAAATAAGTTCAGAGGTTCTGGGTTCAGCGTTCAAGGTTATGTCAAGATAGGTTCAGAGGTTCTGGGTTCAGCGTTTAAGGTTTTTCCGGACCATCCGAACTTCTGATCTTCCAACCCTGAACCTCTGAACCCAGAACCCAGAACCTACAATTTTTTTATAATCAGGCAGGTATTCACCCCGCCAAAGGCAAAATTCTGGATGGCTGCGATGCGGACATCTGATTCGACAAGCTCCTGGGCGTGATTGATCATTGCACACCTTTCATCGATGTTTTCCAGATTCAGCGTCGGTGCAATAAAGCCTTCTTCCATCATGTAGGTGGTGATAATCGTCTCGATGGCGCCGCACGATCCCATGGTATGTCCCATATAACTCTTCAATCCGGAGACCACCGGTGAATCCCCGTACACCCCGCCAATGGCTTGGGCTTCGATGACATCCCCCATTTTGGTGCCCGTCGCATGGGCACTGACAAAATCAACGGAATCGGCACTGATTCCGGCATCTTTAAGCCCCAGTTTTATGGTTGCGGTAATTCCGTCGATATTCGGCAGGATCAAGTCCCCGCCGTTATTGTTGCAGGAAAATCCGATAATTTCGGCCAATATGGTGGCGCCTCGTTTTTTAGCGGATTCATATTCTTCAAGGAGCACGGCGCCGGCGCCTTCTCCGACAACCAGGCCGTCTCTTTTTTGGTCGAAGGGTCGTGGTGTCAGATGGGGGGTATCATTGAAATCCGTGGAGCAAGCCAGCAGATTGTCGAATACGGCCACCGTCGTGGTGTCATACTCGTCGGCCCCGCCGCAAAGCATGGCATCCTGCATGCCGTATTTAATCGTTTCATACCCGAACCCGATGGACTGGCTGCTGGTGGTGCAGGCTGTGGATGAGGAGATTACCCGGCCGGTAATGCCGAACATTTTGGTAATATTGACGGCCGTTGTGTGGACCATGGATTTTAAATAATCCACGGCCCCGATGGATGAGAAGCTGGAACGGGATTGACTGAAAAAGGATTTATATATTTCCCTCTGAACCGTCGGGCTGCCGTGGGTTGATCCGAACGCAACTCCCAACCTGCCGGAGGTGATAAAATCATCATCCAGACCGGATTCTTGCAAAACTTCCTTGGCCACCTGGCAGGCATAGTAGGCTACCGGGCCCATGGTTTTACGGTACAGGCGTTTAAAATCATAGGCCACCGGGTAATCCACTGTTCCGAAAACACCGCAATGGATAAAATCGGAAAGCAGGTTGTCGGGCCGGAGTTTCTTTACACCCGAAATCCCCTCCACCAGGCTCTTGACGATCTCGTCTTTGCTGTGACCCACCGGTGTTATGGCAGAACCTTGCGTAATTACGACTCTTCGTTCCATTGCGGCTCCAGTATGAAAAACAGTGTACGATCAGGGGCTGTTTAATTGGGCATGGCATGGCCCTTGGACCGGGCCGCCGACAGCAATTCAATATAGTCAAGGATATCGTTGAGGGTTCTTATTTCCATGGCATTTTTTTTCTCTGCCTGGGTGAGTTCCGAATCAAGCATAATTTCAATTTCCCTTAACAGCTCAATGGCATCAATACTGTCAAACTCGTGGGCATCCCTCAAATCGTCATCGAGACCCGGGTTCTCTATTTCAAATTGGTCCCTGAAAATTCGAATGATTTCAGATTTTATCTCGTCACGTGTCATGAATCCTTATCTTTCCACCTGTAATATAATTCATTGGATTAATATTACATATCGTCCATTAGTTCAAATAAAAAATATCGTAACCGTTCACAGGTTCAGGGTTCAACGTTCAGGGTTAAGGACAAAGAAGGCATTAAAGACCCGAAGTCTTCGTTAAAAATTATCATTTCCCAAATATTCAATTTTC
>JAIVWA010000043.1:0-11489 GCA_049190255.1 Gammaproteobacteria bacterium
ATAGGGCAAAGTCAACTGGAAAGCCGCGGTTTCGGTCTTGCTGTCGGCCTCGGGCACTTCTTTTATATAATTTTTGAGTGCGGTAGCGGGATTTTTACGAACATATTCGATCGCCCGGGCAATCACCCGCTGAAAAGCCTTCATCGAGGCCTGCTTTTTATTCAATGTTTTTTTACTGGTAACAAAAATCAGCTCATCATAATCCGGTATGCCCCACTTTTCCAGCTCGAAATACCCGACGTCATAGCCTTTAGAGGCCATTATAACGGTTTCATAGGTTTTAAAGGGCCCCATCACCGCATCGACCTTACCCGCCGTCAGGGACTGCACAATGGCAAAGCCGACATTGATGGCTTCATACTGCTGAATACCATTCAACCGGGCAAAGGCATCCAGAAGGACATCCATCAGACCCGGAACCGTGTAACCGATTTTTTTGCCTTCCAAATCGGAAGGGGTCTTAATTCCCCTGCCCTTTAAAAACAGCAACGTCGTCAATGGATGTTCGATGAGTCGTCCGATGACAATAACATCCAGTCCCCGGGCGGCGGCAATTATGGTCTGGGGTTCATATGAAACGGCGAGGTCCACCTTGCCGGAGGCCGCCAGCTTGAGGGCATCAGAGGTCCCCGAGGGGCTGAAAATTTCAATTTCAAGTCCTTCATCGCCAAAGAACCCCTGGTGTCGCGCCACATATATCGGCAGATGGTCAACATTGGGAAACCAGTCCAGAATCAACGTCAATTTTTGAGCCGCATCAATGGATGATGCCCAAATGATAGTTAGAAGCACCGCCAATACAATCAATAAGCGCTTTTTTATCATTTTCGCTCCTTTCTGTTAAGCGTCACAGGTTCAAGGTTCAGCGTTCAGGGTTCAAGGTTATTGTTACAATTTATAATCGACGACTTCCGCAAAGTCGATGTCTCTCATTTTATTGAACTGACCGCCAAGACCGCCGGTGCCGCCGATGTACCCGGACCTCTGAACTCCTGAACCCTGAACCTCTTGTATGAAACTTCAGATGGTTGGAACAGCGAACCGCAGAATGTCGAAGGATAGAATCGCTGCGCTCTGTCTTTTTTAAAATAGACAAAATACCTTACTTCGATATTCGACATTCGACATTCATTATTCGATATTCGCTTTTTTAGAGTTTCTTTTTCGATTAGACTGGCCGCTTTTCAGGCCAGAGGCGGGGCTGAACCCTGAACCCTGAACCTCTGGACACCTGAAACCTGAAACCTGACACCTGAAACCTATTCATACCTATTTCCATGTGATCACCCTCTTCTCCAAATAACCAACAAAACTCCACAAAGACAATCCCATAACCGACAGCCACAATATGGCGGCGAATACCAGGTCGACCTTCAGCCTGGCATTGGCCTGGATCATCAGGTAGCCAAGCCCCTGTTGCGCGCCGACCCATTCGCCGATCACCGCCCCGATGGTTGCGACCGAAACGCCGACCTTCAATCCGGCAAAAAAATGAGGCAGCGCCCAGGGCCAGTACAACAGCCGCATGGTTTTCCAGAATCCGGCACCCATCAGTTGAAAAAGAATCCGGAATTCAGCATCGCAGCTTTTAAAGCCTTCCAGTAAACTCACCGTAATGGGAAAAAAAATAATGACGGCCGCCATCAGCACCTTGCTGGCAATTCCGTATCCCAACCATATTACCAGCAAGGGCGCAATTGCAAAAACCGGCACCGCCTGGGAAGCAACCAGAAACGGTGCAATCGCGTTTTCCACCGCCGGGTGGGCAAACATTATCATTGCCAGCGGCACCGCCACCATCAAAGAAAGCAAAATGCCGACCAGCACTTCCATGGCCGTTGTCGCGGCATGCGGCAGCAGTAGAGGCGCCTGAACCACCGCCACCGTTAGGATCTGTGATGGCGGCGGCAGGATAAAATCAGGGAGATTGAATCCTCGACAAGCCGATTCCCAGACCGCAAGTATTATAAAAATCAAGGCCCCGGAAAAAAGTGACGCGCGCCTCATTTTACTAATTCCTCCTGCAGGAGGTTTAATACATATTCCTTGATCCGGATTAATTGAGGATCATCGAGCCGCCTCAGTCTGGGGCTATGCAGGGAAAATCGATCCAGCACCCTCATGGGACGTCCGCTTAAAACCAGGACTTCGTCGGCGAGCCTGAGGGCTTCCTCGATATCATGGGTAATCATGAGAATGCTTTTTTCAAATTCAACCTGCAGCATCAACAGCAGTGACTGCAAACTTCTGCGGGTGATGGCATCCAGAGCGGATAGGGGTTCGTCCAAAAGAACGAGTTCGCGCTCAAACATCAAGGTTCGAACCAGCGCACAACGCTGCCTCATGCCGCCGGATATCTTGCCGGGCAGATAGGATTCAAAACCTTCCAACCCCAACTGCCTGAACAGTGATTGCGCCTTTTTACCGGCCGCGGTCATATCCTCACCGGCAATCTTAGCCGGCAACAGGGCATTATCCATCAACGAAAACCATGGCAGCAGTAAATCCTTCTGTTGCATGTAGGCGGATGTATCCTTCAAGTATTCTACAGCCTCTCCGCACCATGATACTTTTCCACCATCCCGGGTGGCAACACCGGTAAGCACATTGAATAACGTGCTCTTGCCGCAGCCCGATGGTCCGATCAAAACCGTAAAGCCCTTATCGGGAAGCTCTAAATTAAAGTTTTCGAAGATGGGAAGATCGCCGAAGCGTTTGCTCAGATTTGAGACATTCAGCATGCCATGATTCCCTTTGGAGATCTTTGAAAAATGTTCATTTTTGTTCAAGTTCGAGAAAGGCGAAAATTTTAACCACAGGAATACATGTAGTATTTCGAGGATTAAAATTTTTGCACCCCAAGGGCATTTGTTGCACAGCATCTAACGAAGAAATTGGGCAAAAAGGGACTTTTTGCAATGGTCTCGCCGAGACGGATAAACACCGGAGGCTAAGGGAACGGAAAAAATTCGAGCGTGCAGATATCCACATCCCTGCGCCGGCATTATCCGGATCAGGTTCCAGGGGTCGAGGCCATGCGCCTCCTCTCAGCCAATAGTGTACGGCTCCCCCAGCGATTTTTAAACTATTGCTATCACGTTGTCACATTAATGTCAAAAGAAGATCTGATTGCGTTACGTGTTCCGAGTTGCGTGTTACGGGTCTTTCGATTTCGGATTTGAGATTTGGGATTGCGGATTGGAAAGAGATAGACTGCGGGTTACGGGGTGCGGGGTGATAATCAGATCAATCCGAAATCCGCAATCTAATCCGCCTGCGGCGGACCATTATTCCATTTCCGGGGCAAATTCAGAAATCTCAATAAACTTTTATATTCTCAGTAGATTGTAGAAATTGCGAGACGTCTAATTACATAAACATACACTTCCCGGGGCCCGTGCGCCCCTTGAACCATGGTGGCTTCTACGTCGGCGGTTTTGCTGGGTCCGGAAATAAAGGTCATGCAGTTGGTCAGGCCCTCTTTCTGCGCTTCAGAGTCAAAATTTAACAGCGCATACAATTCCTTGAGGTCCCAAATAATCTGGTTTAGGTAGATAACGCCGATGTGAATGGACGGCACCAGGGATACCGACCGTGCCTGCCCCGGACGGGTCCTCATGACCAGGGTTGCCGTATCGGCCATACAGAAGTCAGCGGAAGTTATGCCGATATAAGATTCGATGACCTGTTTTCGCAGCTGTTCCCTTTTTTCTTCTTCGGAAAACCCTTCTAATTGGGTAGCGTCCAGATCCGTCACAGACAGCGCCACTTTTTCAGCTGCCAGTGAATCTAAAAGATTTAAGCGTTCGATCAGCGGGTGTTGCCAGGTCACGATACTTTTTGGGTTTCCCCATTCCGGATCTTTGTTCCGGACGAGGTCGGCAATGGCCGCCGCGACGGAATTCTCATCCTTGAGGACAATGACGTTCAGGTTTATCGGTGCGGCCATCTCAATGAACCGATCGAGTAACTGTTGCCTTTCAGCTTCAGAACGGTTTTTGATGCGCTCAAGAATGGCTTTGGTTTCATCGGTGAATTGGCTGGTACACAAATCTTTGGCACCGGGTAGATCATTCGGCGATTTACCCAAAGCTGATCTGATTTTGCCGATAAAGGCCTCTTGTCTCGAAGTATCCATTTAGTTTAGTAATCTTTTGAAAGCAGTTTGGAAAAATATAAGGCCAAACCCTGTTGACTAAGGCGAATTTTGCCTGTAGGAGCGGCTTTCCAGCCGCGATCCGGTTTCATAGCAGCAATGCTAATCGCGGCTGGAAAGCCGCTCCCACACCAATTCTAACAACGATTAGCTATTAAAACGGCTCTCTCAACTGGGTTCTACAAACCTTTCTTCCACCTCTGCATAAAACTCTCGTTAGCAACCGGTTTAATATCCCGGTCCCGGGTCCATCCATTCACCGGCGGCGGCAGGCGACGGATCATGCCGTCCTCTTGCGGAAAAAACTTCTGTCCGAAAGACGCCATTCGAAGAAAAAAATCATATCGTCGTCGGTTCCGGATGACCCACGACCACATCCGGTAAGCCGCTTTTTCGGTGCGGCTGGCCCGGGTGACCCCCCAATCAGGATCGCCATCGGCCAGTTTGGCGCGCAAGGCCAGCAACATGCGCGGCAAATCGATATTGACCGGACAGGCATCCTGGCAGGCCCCGCACAAGGTTTCTCCCTGGCACAGATCCTTGGCCTGGTTGATCCCGGCCAGAAGCGGCATAACAACTGCACCCACCGGGCCGGAGTAAGGATGCCCGTATGAATGCCCGCCGATTTTTCCATATACCGGACAAATATTCAGACAAGCGGCACAGCGGATGCAGCAGAGCATTTCCCGGAATTCCTTATCGGCCAGGATACGGCTGCGACCGTTGTCCAGGATTACCAGATGAAATTCTTCCGGACCGTCAACCTGGTTTGCATACCGCGGTCCGCCGACGTAGCTGACGTAGGTACCTAAATTCTGGGCCGCAGCAGCGCGGCAAAGCAGTCTTAATAGGATATCGTGATCTTCCAGCCGTGCCGCCACTCGCTCCATTCCCATGATCGCGACATGCACCCTGGGCATGGTGGTGGACATGCGGATGTTGCCTTCATTGGATACGGTGAGAATGTGGCCGGTTTCCGCGCAGGCGATATTGCAGCCCGAAAAACCCATATCGGCAGCCAGAAATTTTTCCCGTAAAGCTTTTCGGGCCGCCCGGATCAAGCGCGGGGGGTCATCGGTGTAAGTAATCCCTAGTTTGTCGGTGAAAAGCCGGCCGATATCCTTTCTGGTCTTATGAATGGCCGGTGCGATGATATGGGAAGGCCGCTCGCCTGCCAGCTGGATGATGTATTCTCCCAGGTCGGTTTCGGCCACATCAATACCGTTTTCAAGCAAAGCTGTATTCAACCCGATCTCTTCGCTCACCATGGATTTACCTTTGACAGCCAACCTGACGTTGTGCTTGCGGGCCGTCGCCAGACAGTATTCCAGGGCGTCCTGGGAATCTTCCGCAAAAAACACATGCCCGCCGTTTTTACGGACATTTTCGGCCAGGGTTTCCAGCAGAACATCCAGGTTCTCAACAGCCTTTTTGCGGATCTCATGGGCTTTCAGTCGCAGATCCGGTCCTTCCGGCAAATTCTGATAGGCAAGTGCCGTGCCCCGGCCAAAACGGTTTTGCAAATCAGCCAGTGCACCTTGCAACACCTGATTTTTCAAGGCCTTCCTGGCTTCAGATTTATAATTTCCGATAAAGATTTCGCTCATGAGTTCGTGTTCCGAGTTGCGGGTTGCGCGTTCCGACGGTCATAACCCGTGACGCGCAACCCGTAACCCGTAACATTTTGTTATAACATAGTAGATGTCATCAACTTGCGAGTAGTTGAGCTATATGCATTACGCGGAGGGAAGACCCCTTCCGGCTCAGCATTCCCTGAATATTCATCAAACAGCCCATGTCGCAACCGACAACCGTATCGGCACCGGAGTCAATAATATTATTGACTTTGTCTTGCGCCATGGCGGCGGATATATCCGCATACTTAAATGAAAACGATCCGCCAAATCCACAGCAGTGATCGGAATCGTTCATTTCGATAAATTCTACGCCCGATACCTTACGCAGAAGCGCGCGGGGTTGCTCTTTGATCCGCAGATTGCGCAAAAGATGACAGGAGTCATGATAGGTAACCACCCCATCGAAATGGGCCCCGAGGTCATCCACTCCCAGAATGTCCACCAGATATTCCGTCAACTCATAGGTTCTGGCAGCCACATGCCTGGCACGCGGCAGCCAGGCGGCATCACCCTCGAATAATTGCGGGTAGTGATGGCGTACCATCGTAACACATGATCCGGAGGGGCAAACAATGGCATCCGCCGTTTCGAAAATATCGATAAAGCGCTTCGCGGCCACCCGGGCCTCTTCCTGATACCCTGAATTAAAGGCCGGCTGTCCGCAGCAGGTCTGCTGTGTCGGACATGTCAGGTGAATACCCAGTTTACGAAAAATTGCCACCATGGCTTCCCCGACTTCCGGATAAATTCCATCCACCAGACACTGGATGAAGAGGGTTACTGTTTTATTTGCATCCACCATTTATCGGCAGCCCCTATTCGGAAAAATATTATACCCTCGGGCGGATCTTTGGACGCGATCTGAGGCTTTGATACAACCTATAGTGTTGTGTCCCAGAAAAAACTTACTAAAAGCCAGAAACGAGCGACCAGCGGCCAGCAACCAGAAAACAGCTGAACCCTATAACGAACCTTTCAAAAAATCCAGTGGAAAAAGGGACCGGATGGGATCCAGCTATAATTTAACTCTGCGCTTTAACTAAGTATCTGATTGTGCTAAAGTAACGCTATCGATACAGAACAAAAGCAATCACTTGCTTGAGCGAAACTTACCAGATGAAAGATCCCTTAAAATGAAACGTGTAAACCAACGGAACGGTCTAAACAATCCTAACGATCAAAACCATCTAAACGGACCAAACGATCCTAACGATCAAAACCAAAAAAAATTGCCATGAGTGAAAGACGTATCGCCCTTTTAGAGCTCATAGAAAACATCGAACGGTTGGGACGATTCCAGGACAGATTGGATTTTCCATCTAGTGTCAATCAGATATGGAGCGCCTTTTTAGTCGATGTTCAGAATTTGATTGAAATTGAGGTCTGCGCGCTGTTTTTGGTCGATGAGAATACCAACGAATTCATATTAAAGTATGCTGTGCCGGAGGATAGTGCCAAACTTTGCAGAAAAGAAATTGATCTTCAAATTGAATGCGGCATTTTTTCATGGATCGTCAACCGCAGACAACCGGCCCTGGTACCCGCCCAGGCCTTTGAAAAGGTAAAATCGATTGTCATGCTGCCCCTGTCAACGGTGAAGCGAACCCTGGGGGTGGTATTGCTCACCACGCCCATCCAGGAAAGCTTCATCACCCATGAAAATATGAAGCTTTTAACGATGCTGACCAAAGAATGCTCCTTGGTGATGGAAAATACGCTGTTATACAAGCGCCTGAGAAGAAAGCATTTATCACTGGAAAAGGCTAATAAGGAAATTAAGCAGTTGTCCCGCACCGATTCTCTGACCGGATGCTACAACCGGGGGTATCTGAATGAACTTCTGCCCCGGGAAATCAAAAGAGCGTTACGATACAGGCACTCGATGGCTCTGGCAATGTGCGACATCGACCATTTTAAGAAAGTAAATGACACCTATGGTCATCTATGCGGAGACGAGGTTCTGAAAATATTTGTGCAGAGTATCTCAGAACTAATACGCGCTGATACGGATTGGCTGGTACGATACGGAGGGGAAGAATTCTTACTGGTGCTGCCCGAGACCAAACTTGAAAATGCCTATGGCCTGGCAGAAAGGCTTCGTAAACATATTGCTCAAAAAATAATTGAAACCGAAGAAGATAAGGTATCCATTACGGCCAGTTTCGGAGTGACCGGCTTTGACGCCTCATCATCCTCCAATAACATAACCCCTGAAGCCTTAATAAATACAGCTGATAAATACATGTACGAAGCCAAAAAAAAGGGTCGCAACAGGGTCGTCAAGGGTCCTTTTCCGGGTTAGGCTCTCCTCTGGAACTCCTCAAATCCTTCCTTAATCGCCTGATTGATGGTTTCAATCTTGAAGGGCTTGGTAAGATGATTATCAAAACCGGCCTCTTTGAGCTTCTCGATATCGTATAATTCAGTGTAACCGCTTAAGGCGATCACAACCGTTTTGGTATCGGTTTCTCTGATCATCTGGCAGAACTCCACGCCATCCATCTCAAGCATGATTAAATCGGTAATAATAACCGGAAACTTTTCCTTTTCTAAAAGGGAGAATGCTTCTTCCGCAGATTCGGCCACAGCAACCTCGTAACCCAATTTAGTAAGAAGCTTCAGCATGAGTTCCCTGTGAAAATCTTCGTCATCGACAACTAAAATTTTCTTTTCCATTGTAAGCTCTCTATCCATAATGATCGTTAACAGATTTTTTTGGGCCGCCATCAAAGAAACACTTCGAGGTCATAGAAAATTCGTACAAGGAAAACTACCTGGCAAAGGGCAATCACTTGTCAATTGATCCCTGCGCGTCCACTATAAAAAAATGCGGCTTGAAAGTCAATTCAATTATTGAATCAATATCATTTAACACTGAGTTTTAAGAAAATGCTTTCATGTCATCATTAAATGTAATAAAATACCTATGGATTGAGCGAAGCGATTTCAACAATTCGTTCCGCCAAGGCGGATCAATCGACATTCATCATTCCAAAGGGAGGAGTATCGCTATGAAATTAAAAAAGATCCTCGTACCGGTGGATGGTTCTGATTCTTCCATGCGTGCGGCCGCTTATGCGGTGGAGATGGCCAAACTCATGGACAGCGAAATCATGTTAATGCACTGTCACAAGTCGTTTCCGGTGGTTCTGGGAGAACCCTATTTCCAAAATGCCATCAATAAAATACTGAAAAAATCAAACGAGTTATTAGAACCTTATCGTAAAATTTTGCAGGATGCCGGCATGGCTTATGCAGATCGAGTTATTGAAGGTCCGGCCGCCAAGGCAATTTGTGAAGCAGCCGAAATCGAAAAAGCAGACATGATTGTCATGGGCTCCCGGGGCCGCAACGATTTGGAGGGATTGCTGCTTGGCAGTTGCACCCACAGGGTTTTGAAGACGGCGCCGTGTCCGGTGCTGGTCATCCGTTAGGTTAGCCCGTTGAGCCCGTAAGCCGGTTAGCCTGTTGAGCATTGGATTCTGTTCTATCTGAACGGGCTAAACGGGAAACGGGCAAACCGGCTCAACCGACCTATTCCAGCAGATCCTCCTTCAGCTGGATTAACAGGGTCTCGTCGACGCCGGCCTTGTTTATCAGGTAATTCGCAGCCGAGCCGTATGTTTTGTCCAGGTGCTTTAGCACAGAAACGATGGCATTTTTTGGTGCGCTAAAATAGGCGGAGACCTCTTCGGGATCCACCCCCAAGGATCTAATCCGGTCATATATGCTTTCCAGCACAGTGGCAATATACAGGTTGGAAAGACCATGATCCCGGATAACCGTTTTTTCCGGCACCCCCAGCACGAGCAGAATCAGAGCCGCACCGACCCCCGCCCGGTCCTTACCGCCGGTGCAGTGAAAAACCAGGGGCCGGTTTGAGCGCTTGGCAAGATTATTAAAGAAGCTTGCCCACAGAGGGGCAAATGCTTCAATATTTTCGATGTAGCCTTTGATCATAAATTCTTCGGTCATCCAGTCAATATCACCCTTTTTAATCCGATCAAAGGCGTTGGCCGGGTCACTTTCTCCATGCCGGATAGGAAGTTTCAGGGATTTACCATGATCGCCCTGCGGGTATCGATCCGGCAATTTTTTGATCTCCGCCGGGGTACGAAAATCACAGACCAGCCGAATTCCCATCTTCTGCAAATAAATAACGTCTCGATCGGTAATCCGACCCAGATTGTCCGAACGGAAAACCTGCCCCCATTTTACCCGCCGCCCGTCAACCGCCTGGTAGCCGCCGAGGTCCCTGAAATTAACCCCCCCTTCCAGCTGCACCCGCCGCTCGCTGATGATCGTATTCGGCCCGTCCGAAGGCACCACATCGAAATAATACCGGGTATCCGGGTCCAATCCTGAAATACTCACATCGGACTTACCCGTCACAGTGGCAGCGGGCTTACGGTGATCGATGGCATTCGGATTCTCACCTATAAAAATTGCCACCTTCGAATCTTTGTTTTTGGTTCTCCATGAGATTTTAACAGAATCATTCCCGGTGCGGGTAAGCGCAACATCTTTCAGGTGGGTTTCATTGATCTTGGGTGTCATGATATGGGAAACCGTTCAAGAGAGATTAAATTTAGAAGCTATCTCAAAATTGTAGCTTACGTTCAAGGCCCCCACACAAAATTAGGTTTAGCCGGTTTGCCGGTTACCGGTTCGCCCGATAAAAAGGGATCTGTTCCGATTTTAACAGGCCAACGGGCTCAACGGGCAACCTGTTGGTGATAGTTTCTATTTCTTTTCAAGTTTAACAGCAATAGTGTACCCGCCCGGACCCACATAAATCAGGCCGAAGAATACGGCGGCCAGACCCGCAGACCACAGCATCAGGGTCCGGTAGCCGATACTGAAATAATTAAAAAAATACAAACCAAAAATGATAAACAAAATGATACAGGCAATCCGAAAAAAATATCCGAAAATCAAACTCACCGCTCCCAATGCTTCTAAAAGCAGCATGGTAAAGCCTAAAACCGCCGGCGGCAGGCCCACGTTGATAAAACCCAGGGTAGTTCCAACACTCTGCCAGCTTTGGGAGCCCGCGAACAATTTGGGCAGGGAATGAATCAAAAGAATGGCGGCCAGACCCAGACGCATGATTAACAGGCCAAAATTTGATTGTCGATCCTGCGAACTAAACACTGTCTTTCCTCCGGATCTTTTTTGTTCGTTCAATTAAGAGGCATTTTTGAGACAGCTTCTAGTATTTCATACCTGCTATAGATATCAACTAAAAAATGATTGATCGGATCTAACAGCTTGAAAATTCAACCTAATTGAAACAGCATAGCCTGCCTGTGCATTTTTATCTTTTTTCTGAAGATCATTTTGACTTAAGTCAAGGCGTTGCCGGGTATAATTGGCGATATTAAAATAGCCTGTTTAATCACAGTAGATGATACAAGTAGATGATATGAAAAAAACCAATAAATAAGGTCTTTTTTATCCCAATTTAGGTATTTTGCCTTATTTACTTGGCTTGAAGCAAGCTGTAGACAAATGAGTCAGACATAAGGCTGTAAGGGGAGAAGTAAAAGACCACCACCAAATATAGCCTTTATCTTCTTTTGTTCGACGCCTACATGCTTTACAGGGCAAATCAGGGAAGAATCTCAATCCACGCCGCAAAAAAGAGTATTCATTTTCTCTTATTCGGGGACTGCCATCGTCCGAAGAATTTCTCA
>JAIVWA010000043.1:11497-14025 GCA_049190255.1 Gammaproteobacteria bacterium
TCAGTAGAAAAGCCTATCAGAATCTAGCTGTTTGCGGATTGTCAGACCGGCTAACCCTGCCTCCGGCCCAGAGGGCCTACCCTGTAAGCTCTACGAGCAGGAAGCCGGCGTGTAAGCCTACGGGCTGAAAGCGGGACCGGAGGGAACGTTGAACCCAGAACCTTGGTCGCCTTCGGCGCCGCCAGAGGCGGGTAAACCTCTGAACCTCGTTACCTGAACCTGTGAACGGTTACATTAACCCTATATATAGAGGAGGTACCACATGTCTCTTAAAACCCTTAAATGGGCTGCTATTCTATGTTTCGTAGTGGCCATGGCTGTTCTTCTTGGCGGCGGCGTCTACATGAAAAAAAGACTGCCCCCTTATCCGGGAAAAGTGATCGGCCCCAACGGCAGCGTTCTTTTTGAAAAATCGAATATCATAGCCGGCCAGGACGTCTATCAACGCTACGGTCTGATGGATCACGGGGCGGTTTGGGGTCACGGGTCCCAGAGAGGACCGGAATTCTCCGCCACCTCCCTGCACATCATGGCTGAGGCAATCGGTGATTATCTGGCCCAAAAAGACTATGGCAAACCTTATAACGACCTGGATGACCTTCAAAAGGGAATCATCGATGTCAAAACCAAATACGAGATAAAACCCAATCGTTATGATGCGGCCAGAGACACCCTGACGTTGACCACCGCCCAGGTCAAAGGTCTCAACCGGGTTAAACAGCACTGGGAAAAAACTTTTAAAGAGGGCGAGCAGCGCTACGGTTTTCTTCCTAACACCATTGGCGAAGAAAATCAGCGACTTGAAATTTCGCGCTTTTTCTTCTGGACCGCCTGGGTTGCTTCAACCCTTCGCCCGGGAACCGATTACACCTACACCAACAACTGGCCGCCCGACCAAAGGGTGGGCAATGTCGCCAGTACGGAAACCTACTTCTATTCCATCACCGGTATCGTGGCCTTGCTTCTGGTCCTGGGCCTGTTCGTCTTCTTCATCCATCGCTATGGCTTATGGTACGGAGAAGCCAAAGGGGTTGCCCTGTCCGAAAAGCTGATCGATATGCCTCTGACCCGTAGTCAGCTTCATGCCGCCAAATTTTTTGTGGTGGTCATTCTGCTGTTTTTGCTCCAGACGACCATGGGGGGATTGATGGCCCATTACACGATTCATCCGGGCAGTTTTTTCGTCCAATTTGTGGCCGATCTCATTCCCTACAGCTGGGCCAAGACCTGGCATCTGCAGCTGATGATTTTTTGGGTTGCCACCACCTGGATGGCGTCCGCCATCTACCTGGCACCCATCCTCGGGGGTAAAGAACCGGCCAAGCAGGGTGTACTCGTTCTGATACTTTTCGGCGCCGTCCTGCTGGTAGCGGTGGGAAGCCTTACCGGAGAAGTTTTAGGCATCAAGGGCATGCTGGGCGATTTGTGGTTCTGGCTGGGCCATCAGGGATGGGAATTTCTTGAATTAGGACGCATCTGGCAGATCCTGCTGTTTGGCGGCCTGATTTTCTGGGTGGTGATCGTGTACCGGGCCGTCGGCAGGCATCTGAAAGCCCACAAGGATGAATTCAGCGCCTTGATCTGGTTTTACGTGTTCAGCGCCGTCCTGGTAGTGGCCTTTTTCGGCTTCGGACTTTTTTACGGCCGGGGATCCCACCTGACCATGGCGGACTACTGGCGCTGGTTTGTGGTTCACCTCTGGGTGGAAAGCATTTTTGAGTTCTTCGGTATTGCGGTCATCGCCTTGCTGATGGTGGCCATGGGACTGGCCACGGCCAAGGCGGCCTTAAGGGTGGCCTATTTTACCGCAGCCATTACTTTTTTGGCCGGAATCATCGGAACCGCCCATCACTATTACTGGTATGGCGGCGCTGCTTACTGGATCGGATGGGGGGCCATCTTCTCTTCCATGGAGCCCGTGCCGCTGATCACGCTGGTGGTTCGCGGATTAATGGAGTACCGAGATATCCGCAAGGAAGGTCGGACGTTCAGCTACAAATGGCCCCTGTATTTTCTGGTGGCCGCTTCCTTCTGGAACTTTCTGGGTGCCGGTATCTTCGGCTTCCTGATCAATCTGCCCATTATCAATTTCTATGAACACGGGACCTACCTGACCATGCACCACGCTCACGCGGCCATGTTCGGGACCTACGGCATGCTTTCCATCGCCCTGCTGCTGTTCTCCTGGCGCGGCATGGTGGACAAGGCCTACTGGAAGGACGGCATCCTGAAACTGTCGTTCTGGGGGCTCAACGGCGGGCTGTTTTTGATGACTTTTGTCACCCTGCTGCCGGTCGGGCTCATACAGGCCTGGATCTCTTTTAAAGATGGTCTGTGGGTGGCCCGGAGTGCGGATTTCTTCGAGATGGACGCAGTCGTCTGGCTCGGGACCTTTCGCGCCATCCCTGACACCATCATCATCGTGTTAGGGGTCCTGCCGCTGGCCTACTTTCTCGTCACAACTTTTCCGCATTTGAAAGCCGCGGAAATCAAGGATGGTGAGTCCGTGTGGGAACGGCTGGGAATTG
>JAIVWA010000044.1:0-14011 GCA_049190255.1 Gammaproteobacteria bacterium
TGGCCGCCCTCCTGAGGCGGGTAAACTTTTCAAGCCAGCGGATGGGCTGACTTCAATATTCGATATTCAAATTGAATATTACAGTCTTCCCTTTCCGGGGACATGTTAAACCTACAGAATCGATCGCCAAACTTTAGAAATATCGCATCTGTTGCTGTTATTCGGACAGGTCGGATTCAACGGTTTCCTGGGTAGGGTCGGGCTCAAAACCGGTTTCGGCATAATAGATTTTTCGCAATAACGCGCGCCATTGAATAAACTGTTCTTCCGCCGAACCGGTGAGCTCATACTGCTTGCCCTCAAATTCCATTACCACAGGCTTCATCTCGCCGCCAAACGATTCGCTGAGCTCCTGGATGGCCGCTTCATTGATTTCAGCTTCCTTGGAAATATTGAATCCGCTGATAATTACCTGGGTGCCCGCCAGTATCATGCCGGCCTGGACGGCGGTGCCCGCGCTCGAATCACTCGAGCCGGCCGCAATGGCAGCCGCTACCAGCAAAGCGCCTAACAGCTGCCGTGTTAAAGCTTTGCGTTTTATTTCTCTCATGGCTTTGCGTTCGGTCATATTGAGCTGGCGCCAATTTTCATATGACGGCCACATTTCATTGTAAAAGGCATCGTACTGTTCATTGAGCGTGTCAACATACATGTATTCCCGCTCCCTTATCTTGAGCAATCGGGCCATCATGGGGTCATCATCGGCCGGTAATCGCTTGATCTCGGTTTGGTTTTTTTTACCTTTTGCCAGATAGCCGCCAAACGCATCCGGTGCGAAATCTTCAGCAAACTTCAATTTCGCTGTCGTCCGTATTTTGTTTATATCTTCGGGGGTCAATTTCTTTTTAAAATCCGCCATGTCGTTGGCGATCAAATTATAAAGATCTTGATAGGCGTCTTTTTCCGCGGGTCGGTTGCCGGCGTATGAAGTCCGGGTGGCCTCCTTTTTATATTTTTTGGTGAACCAACGCCTGCCGGTGGCATCGATGACTTCGATTTCCAAAGTTAAGTGCTCACCGTTAGACTCTTTAATTTGGCCCTTTACGAACAGATCCATGCTGTCGGTTTCGGCCGGAATTACCCGCACGGCACCCCAGTGACTGCTCTGGTGTAAGGTGTTTTTGAGATGATAGGGCATAAAATGACCTTCTGCCTTTCTAATCTCGTTG
The DNA here is from genome assembly GCA_049190255.1 of Gammaproteobacteria bacterium. Taxonomy (GTDB): domain Bacteria; phylum Desulfobacterota; class Desulfobacteria; order Desulfobacterales; family JAFDCJ01; genus JAFDCJ01. Next base: position 1,170 of record JAIVWA010000044.1, read on the forward strand.
CTGGTGCCTTCGTCTTCGGCTTCTTTTTCGGATATTTCCTCGCTTGTAAATGTATAAATACCCACATCCATCAATTGATCTTCAGGGATTTCTTTCTGGGCGCGCATGATCGGGGTAGGCCCTACATTGGCCTGGTAGGTCGCACAACCGGACAGGATAAACAGGGAAATGGCGATGATCGTAAGATTGTGAAAACCAAATTTCATATTACCTGCTCTTTTTATAGTCCTCATACTCTTTCCAAAGCTTTTCCTTGAGCTCCGGATCCGTTTCGTTTTCAGCTGCTTCCCGCAATTGTCGTGCCACGATGTCATCATCTTCGTAGCTGGCACGGCCCTGTTCTTCTCCGCCTGAACCTTCGCCGCCCTGGCGCGATGCCTCTGTAGAGGCTGTTTTGGCTCCTTCTGTACCCTTATCGGCTTGGGTTTCCTTTCCGTCTTCCGCCTCAGCCTCCTCAGACGCCTCGGATGATTCCGATCCGGAGGTATTCACATCCACTCCCCTTTCCCGGAGTCGTTTGGCGGCTTCCGCGGCCTCCTGCGCCAGATCGCGCATTTTTTCAGCGGATTCACCGCGTATCTCATCCATTTCCTTTAGCAGTTTGGCATCAAATTCGTTCAGCGAAGCGTTTAACTGCCGGTCAAGGGCCGCCACCTCGTCCCCGGTTTGCCCCTCGGGGATTTCTGGATCCAGCATGTTGTCCATCTCACCGGAGGCAGACGCACGGGGTTCATCTGTGCCGGAAGAATACCGGGTTTGAGCAGCCTCCATCTGCTCCACAATTTTGCGGTTTTCTGCCACCATTTGCTTGACGCTGTCATGGTATATTTCATAGTCTTTTACAGTTTCAGGAGATGCGTTACCGGATTTTTTGAGCTCCTCAAGTTCGGAGGCAATCCGTTTTTCGGTGGCTTCACTGATACGCAAATTTTTGCGGGCTTCCTCCAGTTTGGAGTCGGCTGTATTTGAAGAAGCTGCCCGACTGCTGCCGGCGCTTTTTTCGGCCGCTTTCTGTTGGGTGCCGGCGACTCCGGCAGGCGCGGTCTGGGAAGATTGTGACTTATCCCGTGCCTTTTTCGCATCCGGCGCTTTCTCGGTATCGGCGGCCGGTTGACCGGACTCTGCTTTATCCGCGGCCTGTTTCTGATTGTCTTTGGCTGCTTCCTGAGAAGCTGCCTGGCCGGATTGCGACTTTTCAGAGGCCTCTCGTCCCTTGGCCGTTTCCGTCTGCGAGGCGGAGGTCGGGCTTTCCTGCGTGGTTTGCTTGGCTTTTTCCTCCTGGGGTTTGGTGGCCTCAGGAGCGCTTGTGTGGGCGCAAGCAGCAAACCACAAACCTGCCAATATCACGATCAATAGTTTAAGGGAGTTCATCATAGTTAGTAAAATAAGATTTTGCAAATTGGGTGTCAAGAGATAAAAGGGGTGCGCCAAAAGTGAACCCTAATTACTCCGCCCTGAAGATTTATTCGCGTATTGGAGACGCTCAAGGAGTTGGCGCGCTACGCTATAATCAGGATTGATGCGCAGTGCCTCCGACGCATGGTGTATGGCCTCGGGGAATTTGCCCTGGTTGGCCAGCACAATACTCAATCTCAAGTGAGCCTTCAAATAGTCCGGTCTTAGCCGTATTGCTTCTGAATAGTGATGTTTTGCTTCCTTGATTTTTCCTTGTTGCAGCAATACTCCGGCCAGGTTGTAGTGGGCCTGGGCCGAGGTGGGGTCCAGTCCAAGCGCCTCGGAAAAGTGAGGAATTGCCTCGTCAAAGCGCTTCTGCATTGCGAGGGAAATTCCGAGGTTGGTGTGGGCCTCGGCGTTGCGAGGCTGCAGCTCTAAGGCCTTAGTAAAATTCTTCCTGGCCTCCTGGAGTTTACCTTGACGCATCAATACTTTGCCAAGATTATTGTAGGCCTCTGCAAATTCCGGTTCTAATCGCAAAGCTTCCCTGTGAGCCGCTATCGCTTCCTCAAACCGTCTCTGTTTAGCCAGGGCGATACCCATGTTAGTGTGTGCGCGAGCATAGACGGGCACTATCCGGATGGCTTCGGCATAGTGTTGCATGGCTTCCTGGTACTTGCCCTGATCCAGCAGTGCATTGGCCAGGTTCAGGTGGGCGACCGGGAATTCGGGTTCGATACGTAACGCTTCGGTATAGTGATGAATCGCCTCAACTTGCCGTCCGTGTGCGGCGTGAACAAGGCCTAAATTGTTGTGGGAAAAGGAGGAGTCAGAGTTGATTTTCAAGGCGTGTTCAAAAAATGTTTCATTATTCTGCCAGTACGGAATCTGGATAACGCTGCGGAGAAGAAAAAGGCCCAATAAGATTGTGCCGCCGACCGCCGCAAAATATTTTTTAGGCCATGTCAGTCCCCAGGCCAGGGCCAGTGCCGGGCCCAACATGGCCAGGTAGACATACCGGTCTGCAACCGTCGAATAGCGCTGGAAGCTGAACGCGATCAGCCCCAGAACCGGCAGCAGGCCGACGACGAAAACTCCCGTCGTCGCTGCCAGCCACGGCAGTTGCTTCCGTTTCAGCCATATCCACGCAGCCAATATCCACGGCACTAATCCGGTAAGAAACAACCAGCCGTGTTTGAGAACAAATTCCGGCGTTCGTCCGTAATCCGGTCCAAATTTTAGCGGTAGAACCAGCTTGTATAAATAATACACAATGGCATCTCCCGCAATCAGAGGACGCGCCCAAAGAGGCGGCCTGAATTCAAGAAAAGTTCCAGGTTGCACCCATCGGGTAAGAAGGCCCCAGGCCACGGCAATCAGGAACCACACCACCAGGTCGGTCATTTGTTTACGCGTTGAACGCCGCCAGCCCCACGCCGCCAGCAGCCATGCTATCACCGGCACAACTACGGCTGTCGGTTTTGCCAAAAGTGCCAGGGCAAATGCTCCGGTCGCAAGCCAATAATGCAGCCGGGGGCGAGACGCCGTTTTTGCATCGGCATACAACAGGTAATGCCGCACGGCTGTGAGCGACAATAGGCCGCACAGCACGTCCTTTAAGCCCGCGACCCAGGCGACCGGTTCAATTTGAATCGGATGTATGGCGAACAGCAGGGCACCACCGCAGGCCGCCCACTCCAGGGGCAATGTACCGACACTGTCTGCCTGCCTCGTGCGACTCAAGAGCAGGCGTATGATGCCCCATACGCTCAGGACACTCAGCAGATGCAGGAATAAGTTCAGGCTGTGAAAAATCCGGGGGTCGGGGGCGATTCCTGCGGAAGGTGCTCCCGGCAGCAATAAAGGCGCCCAGGCTGCCAAGGCAAAGAGTGTATACGTTAAAGGGGTATAGAGACCTTCATAAGGGTAACGCCAGAAGTGAAACAGATTTTCAAGTGAAGGCTGCTGAAGGTACGGATTTTTATAGACATCAACGGGATCGTCATACCTTAGAAACTGGTGATCGAACACCGGCCAAAAGACGGCCACCGTTGCCAGGACCAGGAAAATTACCGGAATAAACCGTGTCCACGATGCTGCACGCCGGTTGTAAGTATCCGGGTGTCCCTTAACCATGATCGATCATCCCTGTGTTTTTGTCCCAGCGCTCAATTAGGCGTTAATTGTTATAACGAATAACAGATAACTCCCAATTGGTTTTTGACTCAATTTGGGTTACAACCAATTGATATTTAAAAGAAAAAGAGCCGGTTTGCAAAAAAAAGCCAGAACCGACTCTATTCTTTATTAATGGCGGAGAGACAGGGATTCGAACCCTGGATGGAGTATAACCCCCATACTCGCTTAGCAGGCGAGCGCCTTCAGCCAGCTCGGCCATCTCTCCGAGATTGGTTAATTGGTTGATATGTTAAATAGTTAAACTAGGGATGTCAATCATTTTGCCATTCGACTAATCATTTAACTTAATCAACCGGTCAACCCAATCAACTTATCACCTGAACATGGCGGAGGGAGTAGGATTCGAACCCACGGAGGTGTTACCCTCAACGGTTTTCAAGACCGCCGCTTTCGACCACTCAGCCATCCCTCCCTATGGTAACCTAAATATTTAACATTTCACCCTAAATTGGTCAATGGTTTTGTTGGATTATAAAAAAGGTAAGATACCTTATATTTTAGGCACTTTAGGCACTTTAGAGCATTTTAGGCATTCTTTCATTTACGGCTACACCTGCCCCTTTAAGATGAGCAAGATAGATAACCAGCTATGTTTAAAATTAAATTATTGACGGTTGACAGGGCTGTTATTTTATGGTTTCAAAAACTTAAGAGTTCTTTAAAACGAGGGGATAATAGCCATGAAACAAAAATATCTAATCATAAACGACAAGAAAAATAAGCAGATTAAAATTCAGGAGTATGCAGAACTGAACAAAGAGCTGCTGTCACTGCTCTGTGAGGAAGCTTACGATTATAAAACCATTAAGCCCGCTATTGCAGCCGGAACGGATACCCTGATTGCCGCTTTGAGAACCAATAATTTGTATCCGCCGGGGATTTATGCCGAAAAAATTGCCTCCGCTGTCACCGAACTGCTTAAGTCGAAAGACAAGGAATCCATTGAATTGTTCTTTGACGACGTCAATCTATTAGCCAAAAAACGTGGATCTGCCAAGGTAACCAAGCAACTTGCAGACGATACTGCAGATCTGGATGAAATGCTGGATGACGATTACGATGAGACCTTTGAAGAAAAAGATGATTTAAAAAAAATTGATTCGCCACTTAAAGTGGCCGGTGACGATTTCGGTGATGCCGAGGACGACAATTAAACGTCTCGGAATTGCGATCACACCGTCGCCGTGAAAAAAATGGAGCATCCCACCATTTGCAACCCTAAATGTGCTATTTTTCAGGGCGGAGTAATTAGGGCGAAGCCCCAAAATTGGGGTTGACTTTTCGACTATCCTATCCTAATAAGATAAATACCATTTAGTTTTTTAAGGATGCTGTAATTATTGCAGGGGTGTGTATCTTATAGGGCCCATCCATAATTTTCTCATTTATTGATGAATTTTTGATGCTGCAGCAACATGCTGCTACGCTATCTTTAGGTTCTTTTTATACTTGAAATCCGCATACAAAGGGAAAGACAAGAGGTATTGACTCTAAATTGCTTAAAGGAGGTGCAAATGGACAAAGAAAAAGCATTTTATGAGAGAATGGAGAGCAAAGGGGTCTCGCGCAGGGACTTCATGAAGTTCTGTACGTTCCTCACGGCGACCATGGGGCTATCGTCATCCTTTGTTCCCAAGGTGGCGGAGGTGTTTGCCGCACCGGCCCAGCGTCCCCCGGTCATTTGGCTGCATTTTGGTGAGTGCACAGGTTGCTCCGAGGCTGTTTTAAGAACACAGTATCCTTATGTGGATGACCTGATTCTTGAAATTCTTTCAATGGAATATCATGAAACCCTCATGGCGGCTGCCGGACAACAGGCCGAGGATCAACTTCACGCGTCGGTAAAAAAATACGACGGCAAGTTTATCTGCGTGGTGGAAGGAGCCATCGCCACCAAGTATAACGGCGGCTATGGAAAAATCGGTGGTCGAACTTTTCTGGAAATTGGCAAAGACGTCTGCTCCAAGGCTGCCGGTGTAATTTGCATCGGCTCCTGTTCCGCATTTGGAAACATCCAGGCTGCTGCACCGAATCCCGGCGGCTACATGGGAGTCGGAGAAGCTTTGGGTATCAAGACGGTGAATGTTGCCGGTTGTCCACCAAATCCGGTTAATTTCATAGGTACGGTACTTAATTATCTCCTCCTTGGCAAACTTCCGGCCTTGGATAACCTTGGCCGGCCGCTGTTTGCCTATGGTAAAACCATTCATGACCAGTGTCCGCGACGGGCTCATTTTGAAAATGATGAGTTTGTCGAAGAGTTTGGTTCCGAAGAAGCGGCGGCAGGCTATTGCCTTTATAAAATGGGTTGCCGGGGTCCTGAAACCTACAACAACTGTCCGATTGCCAAATTCAACGATGGCACCAGTTGGCCGATTGAAGCGGGGGCCCCCTGCATCGGCTGTAGTGAACCGGCCTTCTGGGATAAATTCACCCCGTTTTATGAGGAACTGTAATCGGCAGCACATGGTTTAAATAATCATCCTTTTTTAAAAATAGGAGGAGATCATATGGCGAAGAGAATTACGATCGATCCGATCACCAGAATAGAGGGGCATCTCAGAATTGAGGTTGAGGTGTCAGGAGGCAAAGTCGTCAATGCCTGGAGTTCAGGCCAGATGTTCCGGGGTATTGAGTTGATTTTGCAAGGACGCGATCCCCGGGATGCGCATCATTTTGTACAGCGCTCATGCGGGGTCTGAACGTACACCCATGCTCTGTCCTCGGTGAGGGCAGTCGAAGATGCCGTGGGCGTCAAAATTCCCAAAAATGCCCGTATCATTCGAAACCTTCTCATGGGCGCCCAGTTCCAGCATGATCACATCGTCCATTTTTATCATCTGCATGCTTTGGACTGGGTGGATATTGTCAGCGCGCTTAAGGCTGATCCAAAGAAGACCGCTGCATTGGCGGACAATATAAGTAATGCCCCTGAGGGGGGAAGCGTATATTTTAAAACTGTACAGCAACGGCTTCAAACCTTTGTCGACAGCGGCCAGCTCGGCCCGTTTTCCAATGCCTATTGGGGCCATCCCGCCTACAAGCTGCCGCCCGAAGCCAACCTGATGGCCTCCGCCCATTACATTGAAGCGCTGCGTCTGCAGGCCCGGGCCGCCCGGATGCACGCCATATTCGGCGGCAAAAACCCCCACCCCCAATCCCTGGTCGTCGGGGGTGTGACCTGTGTCAGAGACCTGACCCCGGGTCGTATCGCCGAATTTCTTTACATTACCAAAGAAACCCAGAATTTTATCAAAAACGTATACATCCCCGATCTGTTGGCGGTGGCCTCCTTTTACAAGGATTGGGGCGCCATCGGTGGGACCACCAACTTTCTGGCCTGGGGTGACCTTCCGGAAACCGATAATGAACCCGAAAGCCTCTATATGCCCAGGGGCGTGGTCATCAAACGCAATCTGGGCGGTGTGAAGATGGCCCATCAGGCCCGGGTGACCGAACATGTTGCCCGTTCCTGGTATGAAGGCAAAGTCGATAGACATCCGTACGAAGGTGAAACCAAACCGCTGCCGGAAGACCCGAAATACAAACCCGGTGACGGCAAGTACACCTGGATGAAAGCACCGCGTTATGAGGGTGAGTCCTGTGAGGTCGGTCCGCTGGCCAGGGTGCTGGTGGCCTATGCCAAAGGGCACAAGGATATTAAACCCATTGTCGATAGTGTCCTGAAGTCCCTGAATGTTCCGACCGCAGCATTGTTCTCAACCCTGGGCCGAACGGCTGCCAGAGGCATTGAAACGATGGCGATCGGTGAACAAATGCAGGTATGGGTTGGGGAGCTGATCGCAAATATCAAAAACGGCGATACCAAAACGTATCAGCCCTATGAGATGCCGGACAGCGCCATGGGCGTCGGGCTGAACGATGTTCCCAGAGGTTCTCTCGGCCACTGGATCCAGATCGAAAACAAAAAAATCAAAAACTACCAGTACGTGGTGCCGTCGACCTGGAACCTGGGCCCGCGGGATGCTGCCGGCAAGCTGGGGCCTGTGGAAGAGGCCTTGATCGGCACACCGGTGGCCGATCCCAAGAAGCCCCTGGAAATCTTGCGAACGGTTCATTCCTTCGATCCCTGCATTGCCTGCGGCGTTCATGTCATAGACCCGGATTCGAACCAGGTTTACAAAATCAAAGTATTGTAATATCAGGTAAAATTCCACAGCCTCCCCCATTGGCGGGAGGCTGTTTTTTTTCAATCGGTCCACTCGTGAATCCGTCTTGACATGTGACGATACTTGGCTCTCCATTCGAGCGTTGATCCTGGAAGGGAAGGGCTCTGTCAATTCGGTTTTGGTATTGACTGGATAGAAGGATTTAGTGTAATTTAACTACTTACGCATTTACTATGGAACACAATTTCTTGGGAAAATTATGTGATATATGAATCCAGATGATATAAATCCGTTTGATGAGCATTATGCCACCGACATCATGGTTCTGGGCATCGGCTGTATTCTTTTCAGCGATGAGGGGTTCGGCGTACGGGTGGTTGAAAAAATGGAAAAGCAGTACGAATTTCCGGACAATGTGCTGCTCGTCGATGGCGGTGTTCTGGGTATTAACCTGCTGGGGGTGATTTCCAAACCCAAGCATTTGATTGTGGTGGACGCGATCCACAACAAAGGGAAACCCGGTGATTTGTACCGCCTGGAAGGCGACGCCATTCCCGAAAGGATCCGGGCCAAAAATTCTTTGCATCAGATTGATTTTTTAGAGGCTTTAACCCTGTGCCAGGCCCTTGATCATGTGCCCAAAACCGTGATCATCGGGGTGGAACCCCAGGATATCGAAACCACGAGCCTGGATTTAACCCCCCCCATCCAGGCCAAAGTCGAACCGGTAATCGAAATGGTTCTGGCCGAACTTGAGCGTTTGGGCGTATCCTACAAGAAAGGAACATCGGATAATGTGTCTTGCAATCCCCTCCAAAATAACCCGCATTGAAAATGAAATGGCCACCATCGATGTTGATGGTGTTCGACGGCAAGCCAGCCTTTTGCTGCTGGAAGACGCCGGGGTCGGCGATTATGTCATTGTTCACGCCGGCTTTGCCATTCACAAGATTGATGAAGCTGCGGCCCTGGAAACGCTGAAGTTTTTAAAAGAGGCCGCCGCATTTGTCGAAGGAGGGGGTATGGGAATGACGAATGACGAATGACGAAGGGCGAATGTCGAAATCCGCCCATTTTATTAGATTGGCCGAAACAATATCAAAACCCGAATACTCAAAATTCAAAACAAAACTGCTCCGGAACACTAGTTTTTAGTCATTGATATTTCGGTCATTGGAATTTGTTTCGAATTTCGATATTCGGATTTCGAATTTTCCCGTCTCTATTCTTGGGCCAGATGGAATTACTTATACATCATTTCATATGGGACTTAAAATTGGCAGTAAGTTATGAGACGGGGTGCTCTCTTTTGTCATGACAGAAACTTATGTCGCCAAGCGGTTGAAAGTGAATGGTATTGTTCAGGGGGTCGGCTTTCGGCCTTTTGTATTTCAGCTCGCCGACCAATATGGCCTGAAGGGGGAGGTGGCCAATACCTCTTCCGGCGTCTCTATCCACATCGAAGGACCCCCGGAGCACATTGCTTCTTTTGAGAAGGATCTCTCCGAAAAAAGCCCGCCCCTGGCCTGCATCGTCGAAATTTCCAGCCAAAGGTCAGCCGTCAAAAATCACGCTGCGTTTGCCATTGTCAAAAGTAAAGGCCAATCTGAAATGTCCACCTTGATCTCACCGGATGTTTCGGTTTGTGACGACTGCTTAAGCGAGATGCTGGACCCCGCTGACCGCCGCTTTCGCTATCCGTTTATCAATTGCACCAACTGCGGACCCCGCTATACCATTATTGACGATATCCCTTACGATCGGCCCAAAACATCGATGCGGCATTTTAAGATGTGCCCGCGCTGTCAGGCCGAATACGATGATCCGACCAACCGCCGCTTTCACGCTCAGCCCAACGCCTGCGCGGATTGCGGTCCCCATGTCGGTCTATATGACAACCGCCAAAACGAGATCAATCAACATCAGGATGCCGTTAAAAAAGCGGCAGAGCTGCTGCAAAAGGGCTATGTTCTGGCGATCAAAGGTTTGGGCGGTTTCCATCTGGCGGCAGATGCCGCCAACGCCGATGCGGTCAGGCGATTACGGAACCGTAAACTGCGCCAGGAAAAACCCTTGGCCGTCATGTCATATGATCTTGAGGCCATCCGGCAATATGCCCGGGTGGGGCCTGAAGAAGAGAAATTGCTGACCTCCATTCAGCGCCCGATCGTGTTGTTGAGAAAAAAGAACCCCAACACCATTTCAGAGGAAGTTGCGCCTAAAAACAAATATTTCGGGGCGATGCTCCCTTATACGCCCTTGCACTACCTGTTGCTGCAACACGGATTTGACGCCCTGGTGATGACCAGCGGCAATCTGAGTGAAGAGCCCATTGCCATCGACAACGACGATGCCTTCAACCGGCTGGCTGAAATCGCCGATTATTTTCTGATCCACAATCGGGAAATTTATTTGCGCAGTGATGATTCCATCGTCCGGCAGGTTGCCGGTGCCCGGCGGTTTTTGCGACGTTCGAGGGGTTTTGTACCCATTCCCATTTTTTTGAGAAACAAGGTACCTCCGGTCCTGGCCTGTGGTGCCGAGCTTAAAAATACGATTTGCGTTACCAAAAAGGATAAGGCCTTTATAAGCCAGCACATCGGAGATCTTGAAAACCTGCCGACCTATGAATTTTTAAAGCTGACCATTGCCCATTTGAAGCGTATTCTTGATATCAACCCTGAAATAATCGCCCATGACCTGCATCCGGACTATTTAAGCACCCGGTACGCAATGGAATTGCCGGCCGATCATAAAATTCAGGTTCAGCATCACCATGCCCATATTGTCAGCTGCATGGCCGAGCACAAACTGGAAGGAACCGTGTTAGGATTGTCCTTTGACGGCACGGGCTATGGAACCGACGGGACTGTCTGGGGCGGAGAAATCCTGATTGTCCGCGAACACGATTTTGAGCGTGCCGGGCATCTGGCCTATGTTCCCATGCCCGGAAGCGCCGCGGCCATCAAGGAGCCCTGGCGCATGGCGGTGAGCTACCTGCAGGGCGCCTACGGCAACGACTTTCGCAATTTAAATCTTCCTGCCATGGCAGCCATTGAAAATAAAAAGCTGACCATCATCAGTGAGATGATTTCCAAAGGCATAAACGCACCGTTGACGTCGAGTCTGGGCCGTTTGTTTGATGGTGTGGCGGCTATCTGCGGGATACGCCAGCGGGTGAATTTTGAGGGACAGGCAGCCATGGCGCTGGAAATGGCGGCAAGCGGTGATTCTGACAGCGTCTACGAATATGAATGGGATGCCGACGGGGTCTATCGGATTTTAACCGAACCGATCATTCGGGGTGTGGTCGACGATGTGGCCTGCGGAATACCGGTTGGTGAAATCAGTTCCCGGTTTCACCGGACCTTGATTTGTTTGTTTACTGATTTGTGCGTCGTTATCGGAAAGGAGCGGGAATTGGATCGGGTCGTTTTAAGCGGCGGCGTTTTTCAGAACTCGATTTTGTTGACCGGCCTGACCCGGGCGCTGGAAGAAAGAAATTTTAAAGTTTTCAGCCATCAGCAAGTCCCGACCAATGATGGAGGGATAGCGCTGGGGCAGGCGGTGGTGGCGGCTGCTACGATAAAAAGATGAACATCAACTCTACGGTCATCATTACGAAGGATTTAAATTATGACTTTAAAATATATCGAAGAATACCGGGACTCAAAACTTTCTAAGAACCTGGTGGGAAAAATCAAGCGAATCAGCACCCGCGACATTCGTCTGATGGAAGTCTGCGGGACCCACACGGTTTCGATATTTCGCAGCGGCATCCGTTCGGTTTTACCGCCCACCATCTCGTTGCTGTCGGGACCGGGCTGCCCCGTGTGCGTGACCGATCAAAAAGAAATCGATGCCTTTATCGAATTGTCCCGGATAGAAGGGGTTATCATTACCACATTCGGCGATTTGATGCGGGTTCCCGGGACAACATCATCCCTGCAAAAGCAACGGGCCGAGGGCAAAGATATCCGGGTGGTTTATTCGACCTTTGATGCCATTGAAATTGCCAAAAAGAATCCGGACAAAAAAGTGGTATTTCTCGGGATCGGATTCGAGACCACCGCCCCTACCATCGCGGCGGCGATCTTTTCAGCCGATCAGATGAAGGTGGACAATTTTTCAGTCATAGCGGCGCATAAACTGGTGCCGCCGGCCCTGGAGGCGTTGATGGCCCTAAAAAATGTAAACATCGACGGCTTTATATTGCCCGGACACGTTTCGGTGATCATCGGCGAAAAGGCTTATTTACCGTTTTTCAGCCGCCATCAAATTCCCTGTGTCATCGCCGGATTTGAACCGGCGGATATCCTGCAGGCGATCAGCATGCTGGTCGAGCAGATTGAAAACGGGGCACCGGCCCTGGAAAATGCTTATCCGCGCGCGGTAACTTTTGAAGGCAATCCCAAAGCCCAGAAAATGCTGGACGATATTTTTGAGCCGGCAGATGCCAGCTGGCGTGCCATTGGTGTGATTCCCCAAAGCGGTCTGAAAATCCGTAAAAAATATGAACGCCATGATGCCGAAAAAATTTTTGATATTGAGGTGACCGGCTCAATGGATCCCAAGGGTTGTGCCTGCGGCGAAATTTTAACCGGTACCAAAACACCACCGGAATGTCCGCTTTACAAAACGGTCTGCACCCCGATGGATCCGGTGGGACCCTGCATGGTGTCGACCGAGGGGACCTGCGCGGCGTACTATAAATATCACGTATGAATGCGGAAGGGGGAATGCGGAATGGGGAATTTGGAATGCGGAATGTAAAGAATGGCGCAAGGCGTAAGGCTCAGGGCAAGGAAGCAACTATGTACCAGCCGCCAGAGAACAGATGACAGAAGACAGAAAAAAATTACCACGGAAAGACACGGAAATTCACGGAAGAATTAAATCCAAAAAACTGCTTTATCTTATCATCGGGAGGTACGAAACGATCTTAACGATCTGAACCAACCAAACGATCTCAACGATCAAAATTTATCCTATGAAATTCACGTAGTGACAGCGAAGCGTATTTCATCGGGACGAACCAAACGGACAACTCACATGAAAATGGACAAAATACTATTGGATCACGGAAGCGGCGGCAAGATTTCGCATCGCTTAACCACA
>JAIVWA010000045.1:0-13977 GCA_049190255.1 Gammaproteobacteria bacterium
ACCTTAAACCTTATACCCTTATATTGCCAGTAACCAGTGACCAGAAACAAGTAACCAGTGACCAGAGGCCAGAAACCAGTATTCAGTATCCAGCATCGAGCATCCAGCATCGAGTATCCAGTATCCAGCATCCAGTATCCAGTATCCAGTATCGAGCATCGAGCATCGAGCTGCGAGTACTCTTGACATCGCTATATTATTGAATTAGAAAGGTCGGAATAAATATTCCTTAAACAGGCAAAGATGGGGTAAGAAGAAACTTTAAATATTTTTAAAAGGAGGTTGAAGATGACTGCCAAGTTAATCAAGGGGACCGAAATTCGCGAAGTAATTCTTGATGAGATTCAGAAAGAAGTAGCGGAAATCAAAGAAAAGCACGGGGTTGTTCCCGGGCTTGTCACTATTCTGGTTGGGGAAAATCCCGCTTCCATGTCGTATGTTACGCTCAAGATTAAGACGGCCAATCGACTTGGATTCAAGGAAATTCAAGCCAGCCAGCCCGAAGATATTTCCGAAGAGGATCTTCTGGCCCTGGTTGACAAATATAATAACGACGACAATATCAACGGAATTTTGGTCCAGCTTCCCCTCCCCAAACATATCAATGACAAAAGGGTGCTGAATGCCATTGATCCCGACAAAGACGTGGATGGATTTCATCCTGTTAATGTGGGCCGGCTGATGATCGGTGGTGATGAGATAAGATTTCCCCCCTGCACACCAGCCGGTATTCAACAAATGATTGTCCGCTCCGGTGTTGAAACCAGCGGCGCAGAGGTGGTGGTTGTCGGCCGTTCCAATATTGTCGGAAAACCCATCGCGAATATGATGCTGCAAAAAGGTGATGGCGCCAACTCGACCGTTACCGTGGTTCACACCCGCACAAAAGATCTCGAAGGCCACTGCAAACGGGCTGATATTTTAATTGTTGCCGCCGGAGTTCCCGGACTGGTCAAACCGCAATGGATTAAACCGGGAGCCTGTGTCATTGATGTGGGGGTTAACCGGGTGGGTGAAAAAATCAGCGAAAAAACCGGAAAGAAGATTGCCATTCTGAAAGGGGATGTCGATTTCGACGAAGCCAAGGAAATTGCCGGCTTCATTACACCGGTCCCCGGGGGAGTCGGGCCCATGACCGTTACCATGCTGATGGTGAACACCCTAAAATCATTAAAGTTTAAGCTGGGCCTGATGTAATTGAGGCGTCGGGGGGGCACCCCAAGTGCCTTTATGGTGAACCGTTAGCGTTTGATCAGTTGTTAGCGGTTCGCCTGGCCCCAGATTGAAAAACTCCCTGACCGCTCATGTAATTGAGCACCGCGAAATCGCTGTAACTGGCCGAGATTCTATCGATTCTAGACAAATCGCATCATAAACAACTAAAAAAAGCTAATGTTTTCTTTTTGATCTGCCGATATAACCTGTGGGAGAAAAGCCTTTTATGATGTCCATCATTTATTAAGCTGGCAATAGGTATTTTGGAAACTAGGGAGCCGGCAAACTTGTGTGGGCTATGGATTTCGTACTTGACAAAACTATCGTTCCCAAATACAATTTAAATTTGGGAGGATTCGTCCAGCAAAGGGGCAAAGTCACCGAAAAATGGCGACGAAAGACCATGGGGCTAGAGCCGTTGGGGGTGAAGAAAGCCGGGTTGCTGTGTGGTTGCTTGCGTGACGCCTTGGGTGAGTGTACCCAAAGGCGTTTTTAACTTGGTAGACTTCAAAATAATTTGCAGGCGAATCCCTATCATGAAATTCTGAAAAAAAATTGCAAGTTGAATTGTAAGGTGCTTTGATCATGCGAAAGAAAATTTCTTTTGTTATATTGAGCAGCAGTGGCGCGCCCGCAAAACAGGTCTGTACATCCAAAACCACGATTCACCTGTTCGGGGTTGTGCTTATCGCCATTTTCGTTGCTGTTGGTTATATCATATACGATTATTATAACCTCAGGGAAACGACCGCACACCTTCAGAATCGCGAAGTCTATCTTTCGAGCCGGATGGATGAGATTCACCTTCAACGCCAGCAAATTCAAAAATTTGCCAGTGAAATTAATGCCTTAAAATCCAAATTGCTGGCACTGAGCGGTTTCGAGAAAAAGATTCGCATCATTGCCAATCTTGAGGATGCCAACAAATCAGACAATATTTTCGGTGTGGGCGGCTCCATCCCCGACGATCTGGATGCTCAACTTCCCCTCACTGAAAAACACAACAGTTTGATGCGTGATATGCACGAACAGATCGAACAGCTCAGCCGTGCATCCGGCAGTCAACAGGAAGAATTTGAATCACTTCTAAGATCTCTTGAAGATCAACAGAATCTGCTGGCCTCTACGCCGGCGATCCGTCCGGTATCCCGGAGTGTAAAGTCCTGGGTCACTTCCAAATTCGGCTATCGCAAATCCCCCTTTACCGGAAAACGCGAATTTCACAAGGCATATGATATTGCCTCTCGCAAGGGAACTCCTATCCTGGCCACGGCCGACGGCGTTGTGACCTTCTCCGGTAAAAAGGGCCTGCTCGGTAATACCATCATTATCGATCACGGCCACGGCATGGTCACCCGCTACGGTCATAATCATAAATTGCTGAAAAAACGGGGTGATAAAGTAAAACGATGGGAGACCATTGCTTTGATGGGCAGTACCGGTCGCAGCACAGGTCCTCACGTCCACTATGAGGTTCACCTGAATGGAATTCCGGTAAATCCCGAAAAATACATCCTCAACTAAATTTCCGTACCATTTTGTGACCTTTCGCATTGATGGACATTTGAACCGTCTCTCAATTTCATCCGTCTGATCCTCGGTCGAAAATTCCGATTACCGTTTTATTCTTTCCACTGCCACTTTTTACTAAAAAAGACTTTTTTTTAATAAAATCGGTATTATTATAACTAGTTGACGACAAATAAATACTTGAGACAGGTAATAAATCTGCTATAATGAAAGCAAGCGTTTCATCAGCTTGAAGAAATTAATTTTACAAGGGATATCCTTGAAATGGTATTGAATTTTTTAACAAAAGTTTTTGGCAGTAAAAACGAACGGGAACTTAAGCTTTTTGAACCTGTTGTTGAGCAAATCAATGCGCTGGAGCCCGGGATTCAGGCCTTAAGTGATGAGCAGCTCAAGGCCCGGACGGCGGCGTTCAAGCAGCGAATTGATCAGGGAGAAGCCCTTGACGACATTCTTCCGGAGGCCTTTGCAACCGTCAGGGAAGCCTCTGTGCGCGCGCTGAAGATGCGGCCTTTTGATGCTCAGCTCATCGGTGGGATCGTGCTCCACCAGGGCAAGATCGCAGAGATGAAAACCGGTGAGGGTAAGACCCTGGCCGCCACCCTGCCGGCCTATCTGAACGCTTTATCGGGCAAAGGCGTGCACATCATTACGGTCAACGACTATCTGGCCAGGCGTGATACCGAATGGATGGGCAACATCTATAAATTTCTCGGACTCTCCGTGGGGACCATACTGCATGGACTGGACGATCAGGAAAGAAAGGCGGCCTACAGTTGCGACATTACCTATGGCACCAACAACGAGTTCGGTTTTGACTATTTAAGAGACAATATGAAGTTCGACTATGATTCGCTGGTTCAGGTTCATCTCAACTTTGCCATTGTGGACGAGGTCGACAGCATATTGGTTGATGAGGCCAGAACACCCCTGATTATATCGGGGCCGGCTGAAAAATCAACCGATTTATACTACCAGATCAACAGTTTTATTCCACGCCTGAGCAAAGATACTCACTATACCATCGATGAGAAGGCCCGCAACGCGACCCTAAGTGAAGATGGCGTTGCCAAAGCTGAAAATCTGCTCCAGATCGACAACCTTTTTGATTCCAAGAATATTGAATTGCTGCACCATATAAACCAGGCCCTCAAAGCGCACACTCTATTTAAGCTCGATGTTGATTACATCGTTAAAAACGGTGAAGTGATCATCGTGGATGAATTTACCGGGCGTCTGATGCCCGGGCGGCGCTATAGTGAAGGCCTGCACCAAGCGCTGGAAGCCAAAGAAGGCGTCAAGATCGAAAACGAGAACCAGACGCTGGCTACGGTGACTTTTCAGAATTATTTCAGGATGTATACCAAACTCTCCGGAATGACCGGTACCGCCGATACCGAAGCGGCTGAATTTAAAAAGATTTATGATCTTGACGTGGTGGTGATTCCGACTAACATGGAGATGATACGAACCGATTTCCCGGATGTAATTTACAAAACCCGTAAGGAGAAATTCGGTGCGGCCATCGATGAAATTATAGAACTGAATAAGGCCGGTCAGCCGGTCCTGGTGGGTACCATTTCAATTGATGTATCCGAAAGTCTCAGCAAAAAATTAAAAAAGCGGGGCGTCAAGCATACGGTGCTCAATGCTAAAATCCACGAGGCCGAGGCCGAGATCATTGCCCAGGCCGGTCAAAGGGGAGCGGTTACGATTTCCACCAATATGGCCGGTCGCGGTACCGATATCGTATTGGGTGAGGGGGTAACGGATTTGGGCGGACTGCATATTCTCGGAACCGAGCGGCACGAAAGCCGTCGGATCGACAATCAGTTGCGCGGTCGATCCGGCCGGCAGGGAGATCCGGGTTCTTCGCGGTTTTACCTGTCCTTAGAGGATGATCTATTAAGGATTTTCGGCGGCGAGCGCATCACCGGCATCATGGAAAAACTCGGTATGCAGGAGGGCGAGCCCATCGAGCACA
This sequence comes from Gammaproteobacteria bacterium, assembly GCA_049190255.1. Classification (GTDB taxonomy): domain Bacteria; phylum Desulfobacterota; class Desulfobacteria; order Desulfobacterales; family JAFDCJ01; genus JAFDCJ01. The sequence continues at coordinate 4,730 of JAIVWA010000045.1, forward strand.
ATATGATCAGCCGGGCCATTGAAAATGCTCAGGCCAAAGTGGAAGGGCACAATTTTGAAATACGCAAACAACTCATTGAATATGATGACGTGATGAACAATCAGCGGGATGTCATCTACAAACAGCGTCGGGAAGCACTGAGTGGCAAAGATTTGAGAGATTCTGTGATGGAGATGATCCGCGATAAAGCCGAGGCCCTGGCCGGTATCCATGTCGGCAATAAAGCGCATGTTGAAGATTGGGACCTAAACGAGATTCAAGAAGCGGTGTACAAACAGTTTAATTTTCGCCTGGACGGCTTTGATGGGGAAACACTGGATGGCCTCAACCGGGACGGTCTGGCTGAAATGATCTTTGAAGTCGCCGGTAAACGGTATGAAGAACGCGAAGCTGCCATCGGTGCAGATGAATTCAGGCAACTGGAGCGCGTGGTCATGCTTCAGACCGTTGACAGCCTGTGGAAAGATCATTTGCTCTCCATGGACCATCTGAAGGAGGGCATCGGGTTAAGGGGCTATGCCCAGCAAAACCCGCTGATCGTCTACAAAAAAGAAGGCTATGAATTGTTTCAGGATATGATCGAAAGGGTCAAAGAAGAAACCCTGGGGATCCTGTATCGCATCCAGATCGCCGAACCGCAGAAAATAGATGAATACCGACAGCCCCGGCAACAGCCAATGGTTTTTTCAGGCAGTGGCGAATCCGAGAAGAAAAAACCGCAAAAACGATCCGCCCAAAAAATTGGACGCAATGCCCCATGCCCTTGCGGCAGCGGCAAAAAATATAAAAAATGCTGTGGAAAATAGTCGCCGGGCCGGCATAAAATTTCAAGCCATCCCCTTTACAAGCGATAATCCAAGTGCTTATAATAAAATTATTCATACAACCGATTTGGATAAGATTCGATGGGCCAGTATGATCCGGATATAGAGGAAAGTGTCAGTTCTGAGACCGATCAAGAGCTCGAAGAACCACCTATGTACAAGGTGATGCTGCTCAACGATGACTATACCACCATGGAGTTTGTGGTGGAGGTTCTCGTTCATGTATTTCAGAAGTCATCGGAAGAAGCCACCCAAATTATGTTAAATGTGCACCGAAGCGGCGTAGGGGTTTGTGGTATCTACCCTTACGAGATCGCCGAAACCAAAGTGGATACCGTTGAAGCTTTAGCTCGCGAAAACGGTTTTCCTTTAAAATGCATCATGGAAAGAGAGTAGAATATGATCAGCAAAGAACTCAGCGCAACTCTTGGATTTGCCGTTAGAGAAGCCAAAAAAAGGCGCCATGAATATGTCAGCATCGAGCATATTCTCTTTGCCATTTTATATGATCCCACCGGAATTGACGTCATCGAAAACTGCGGCGGCAATGTCGAAAATTTGATCACCTCTTTGGGAGATTTTTTTGAGGAAAAGATTGAACAAATCCCCGATGGCAACGAATATGTGCTTCAACAAACCATCGGTTTCCAACGTGTCATCCAGCGGGCGGTAAATCATGCCCGTTCCGCAGAAAAAGCGGAAGTAACCGTCATTGACATCCTGGTTTCTATTTTTCTGGAAAAAGATTCTCATGCTGAGTACTTTCTCAGCGCAGAGGGCCTCACCCGCCTGGATGTTCTCAATTTCATTACCCATAATGTTTCCAGGTCCTCTGAGGAAGAACCACCCGCTGAATTGACCCGACCGGCCAAAGAAAGGCGCAAGAAAAAAGCCAACCCCCTGGAACTTTTCACAACCAACCTGATCAAACTGGCTGCTGAAGGCAAGCTGGATCCTCTCATCGGTCGTAAAACCGAAACGGAGCGAACCATGCAGGTCCTGTGCCGCCGGCGCAAAAACAATCCGGTCTATGTCGGTGATCCGGGGGTCGGCAAAACCGCCATGGCCGAAGGGTTGGCCCAGCAAATCCAGAAAGGTGATGTCCCGGATTTGCTCAAAGACGTTGAAATTTTTGCCCTTGATCTTGGCGGTATGCTGGCCGGCACCAAATTTCGAGGAGATTTTGAACAGCGATTAAAAGGGGTCATAGCCGAGCTGAAAAAAAAGCCCAAGGCCATATTGTTCATTGATGAAATTCATACCATTGTGGGCGCCGGTGCCACCAGCAGTGGTTCCATGGATGCCTCCAACATTTTGAAGCCGGTTTTGACCAGCGGCGAGATCCGCTGCATCGGTTCTTCGACCTATGAAGAATACAAAAACCATTTTGAAAAAGACCGCGCCCTGTCACGCCGCTTCGAGAAGGTGGAGATTTTTGAACCCTCCATTAAGGAGACGGTCAAAATATTGAAAGGGCTGCGGACCCGTTACGAGGAGCACCACGGGATTGTATACACCGACTCCGCCTTGAAAGCGGCGGCCGAGCTGTCGGCTAAATTTCTTAATGACCGCTACCTGCCGGATAAAGCCATCGATGTCATCGACGAAGCCGGAGCGTTTGTCAGGCTTTCCGGTGCCACAACCCGCAAGAAAATCAACCCGGCGGACATTGAAAAAATTGTGGCCAAAATGGCCCGAATTCCCACCCAGAGTGTATCGACTTCGGACCGTACGAAGCTGGAAACCCTTGAAGACGGCCTCAAGCGCGTTGTATTTGGTCAGGATGACGCCATCAAAGCGCTGGCCACCTCAATCAAGCGCTCCCGTGCCGGTCTGGGAACCCCCGGCCGGCCGGTGGGCTGCTTTTTGTTCACCGGGCCCAGCGGTGTCGGCAAAACCGAGGTCACCCGACAGGTCGCCATGACTCTGGGCGTTGAGTTTATTCGTTTTGATATGAGCGAGTATATGGAAAAGCATGCGGTGGCCCGGTTGATCGGTGCACCTCCCGGTTACATCGGCTTTGATCAGGGCGGATTGCTGACCGACGGAATTCGCAAGCATCCCCATTCCGTTTTATTGCTGGATGAAATCGAGAAAGCACACCCCGACCTGTTTAATATCCTGCTGCAGGTTATGGACCATGCCACCCTCACCGACAACACCGGCAAAAAGGCGGATTTTAGAAACGTCATCCTGATGATGACCTCCAATGCCGGCACCCGTGAGATGAGTCAGCAAACCATCGGTTTTGGAGACGGCAACAAAGACACGGCCTCCAAGGGCAAGGTTGCGATTGAAAAATTGTTCAGCCCGGAATTCCGTAATCGCCTGGATGAGATTATCAACTTCAATTCCCTCGATCTTGAGATCATGGAAAAGGTGGTCGACAAGTTCATGGTGGAATTAAACGATCAGCTGGCGGTTAAAAAAGTTTTACTGACTATATCCGCCCCGGTGCGTACCTGGCTGGCTGAAAAAGGATACGATCCCCAGTATGGCGCCCGGCCGCTGGCGCGTGTGATTCAAACCGAGATCAAAGATGCCCTGTCGGATCAGATTCTGTTTGGCACCATGCAGAAAGGCGGTGAGGTTCATATCGATTTAAAAGATGATAAATTAGTCTTCAATTACGGCTAAAAGATGAGTGAGGAATTTCGGAATAAAAAGCGGATTCACCTATTATTCAAATCCGCATTCCGCATTCCGCATTCCGCATTCTGAAATCGCATGCCTGTTTATCAGCTATCTGAAAATCTCGTATTCCCTTCTCCGCATCTTGCTTCCAAAGAAGGCCTTCTGGCGGTAGGGGGTGATTTGACTCGCAGGCGTCTGTTGCTTGCTTACAGCCTGGGCATCTTTCCCTGGTATTCGGAGGGCGAACCGATTCTGTGGTGGTCGCCCGATCCCCGCCTTGTTCTCTACCCGGATGAACTTAAAGTTTCCCGGTCACTAAATAAGGTTATCAACAAAGGGACTTTTAAAGTTACCGCTGACAGCGCTTTTGAAAGGGTAATCAACGACTGTGCCCGGGGGCGACTGGAAAATAGTGAAAGAACCTGGATAGTAGATGAGATGGTTAAAGCTTACTGCAACCTGCACGAATCCGGATTTGCCCACTCGGTTGAGGCCTGGTCAAACGACCGACTGGCAGGTGGGCTTTACGGTGTCTCGCTGGGAAATTGCTTTTTCGGCGAATCCATGTTTACCCGCGTATCCAATGCCTCCAAGGTTGCCTTTGTGGCCCTGGTTAAACATCTCAGAACGCAAAATTTTGCCTTGATCGATTGTCAGATTACCACCGGCCATTTGACACGCTTTGGCGCACGGCAAATATCCAGAGCCCGTTATTTAGATGAGCTCGACAGAACCCTGAAAGCCCCCACCTTAAAGGGCAAGTGGTCTTTTGACACTTAGACCCGATGGAGGAATAACTTAGTATGGAAAAAGACTGCCTTTTCTGTAAAATCTCACATGGTAAAACATCCACGGAAATTTTGTATGAAAACGACACGCTGGTGGTATTTAGAGATATTAATCCTGCCGCTCCGATTCATCTTTTAATCGTTCCCAAAAGGCATATCCGGGGTGTTAACGATCTGACCGAAGCCGATCAGCCCATTCTGTCAGAAATGGTAATGGTGGCCAAGGAAATGGCGGCGCAGCAAGGGGTTGATAAATCCGGCTATCGTCTATTTATTAATGTCGAGAGAGGGGGAGGGCAGGTTATTTTTCATTTGCATATGCATCTGATCGGTGGCTGGCACTAAAACTGGTTGATAAACCGTCATCTTTTGCCCGAGGGCGGCGTTCCCACGCAAAGCCTGATTCTGCATCGATTTTAATATATTGCGGTGCATCACAATCCGATTCAAAATGCTCACGTACACATTAGCTGATAGTTCATAGCTGATAGTCTGAAGGATTGAAATCCTTTTTACTATGAGCTATGAGCTTAGAGCTATGAGCTACAATGCCCTGGAACCCAAGCTAATGGTTTATCAACCGGTTCTTCTTGCAGAATATTTATCATAATGAACGAAATAACTGACAAGTTTGGGGGCATTTATGTGCATGTTCCGTTTTGTATGAAAAAATGTCCTTACTGCGATTTTTATTCGAGTGTGGACCTTGCCGGCGTTCCGGTGTTTTTAGAATCCCTTAAACGTGAGATGGAAATGGTCGGCGGAACCGATCAGGTCTATGACACTCTTTATATCGGGGGCGGAACCCCATCGGTCCTGGAGGCTGAGGGCATTGCCCAAATCATTGACACGGCCCACAGGCATTTCACCATCCGGTCCGATCTAGAAAGTACCCTGGAGGTCAATCCCGGCACGATTTCCCGGGAAAGCCTTGCAGAATACCACCGGGCCGGCATCAATCGACTTAATATCGGCGTTCAATCCTTTCACAGCAATAACCTTTTTTTCCTCGGCCGGATTCATTCGGTCGATGAGGCCATCTCATCCATCGAGTGGGCGCGGCAGGCCGGATTTGACAATATTGGACTGGATCTGATCTATGGGCTGCCCGGGCAGGAGAAAAAAAACTGGTTGGCTGATCTGGGCCGGGCGCTTGAAACTGAAACAGAGCACCTTTCTTGTTACACGTTGACCTGTGAATCAGGTACGGCGCTGAGCCGTGATGTGAAAAGCGGCCGGATTCAATGGCCGGAAGATGGCACGGTGCGGGAATTGTTTGATACCACCATTAATTTTCTGACAAACCACGGATTTGTGCAATATGAAATATCGAATTTCGCCCGGAACATGGATGACGGCTCCGAACCGCGATTTTCACGGCACAATCAAAAATACTGGTCGTTGGCACCGTACATCGGATTGGGCCCATCGGCGCATTCCTTCATCGCGCCGGAACGTTACTGGAATCACAGAAGTATCGAAAATTATGTCCGGCAAATCAAGGCCGGCCAACTGCCGATAGCAGAAAAAGAAAAACTCACCCGTGAGCAAATGATCATGGAAGCCATTTACCTCGGCCTCCGAACGACCCGGGGGATTGATCTGGAAGGATTCGAGAAGATGTTTGGGATAAACTTTTTAATGATTTTCGAGGCAAAAATTGCTGATTTGGACAAAGATAGTCTTTTAATATTAACAAATACTCACTGTGCCCTAACCCCCAAGGGCATGGCCTACCTCGACAGCATCGCCGCAATGCTCACCAGTCAGGATATACCAGAAGACAGATGACAGAAGACAGATGACAGATGGCAGATGACAGATAACAGATGACAGATAACAGAGGTGATTGAATGCGGAATTGGGAATGCGGAATGGGGAATAGGGAGTGTGGAATGCGGAAAGCTGGGATAATTCATTGGGAGTAAGGTTTAAGATACAGTGCTGTACAGGGTAGTAGCCAGTGTCACGTTATGCAGGGGGGGACTACGGCGCATCAGATAGGGCTCAAGATCAAAGGTATAAAAATCAGACATTAAACCTTTTTAAATTCCACATTCCCAATTCCGAAAGACCCGTAACTCGCAACGCGCAACTCGTACCCCGCAACTCAAAATCAGCCCATCAGTTTTTTCCAATCCGAAATCCGAAATCTAAAATCCCAAATCGCAGAACCCGTTTATCCTTTCCGCAGCCTGCGTGAATCCCCAATTCTGAGCGTCACTTTGCGGGCATCAAAATACTCGATCAGGGGAATGACGTATTTACGGGATGCAGCGGTCATTTCCTTGAACTGGGGGGTGGTAATCTCTCCATTGGATTTCAGAAAATCAACCAGCCTGTTTTTCAACTCAGTGATGGCATCAACATGAAAATAAAGATCGTCCTTGGTTTTTACGATTTGTCCTTCTTCTACCAGAAGCATCAGCACATCTTTGGTGTGATTCGGATCAACATCCAGAATCCTGTGAATTTCACGAAAATAAGGGGGCTGCAATCCGCCGTTTTGGTAGATGTCTAGTATTTTCTTGCGGATATCCGCCTGGTCGGCACCCAGCGAAACCCTGTGGTCGCTGAGACGCACCGTGTTTTCTTCCTGGGCGATTTGACCGCTTTTGATCATTTGGTTGAGTATCAGGTTAAACACTTTGGGATCGGATAGCTGCGGAAATTTGGATTTCAACTCTTCCTTGGACATCCCGGCTTTCAGTGGATTGTCGCTGTGGTAGTTACCCAGATATTCTGCGGTCTTTTGTTTTAATTTATCAAAGGTGGTTTGATGGAGGAAAATGCGGTTTTCCTTATCCGTTTGGGTGATCGTTTTCTGGGACATCAGATGCTGCAGGGCGGTGTCAAGCTGTTTGTCGGTGAGGTTGGTCATAATTTTCAGATGGGAAAATGAGACCCCGCCATACCTTGCCTGCTGAATATGCTGGGAAATAATTGCTTCCGGATCATCATCAGCCAGATGCTGCAGTCCTTCGACGACATCCGGTCTCAACCGCTTGTGCTTCGGTGGTATGGGGTTTAAAACCTGTCCTCCGCCGATGGTACGCACGGGAGAATAACTGCGGACCACAAAGCGGTCATCTTTGACAACGGCTACCGGTGAGTCGAGCCGCAGCTGGGCCACTGCGGTTTGACCGGGCGGCAGCTCCTCCTGTTCAAGCAGAATCAGATAACCCATAACTTCACTGGTCCCGGTGTGAAATCTTACCAAGGTTCTGTTTTTAAGTGGCTTTTTATTGCTGGCGATATAATGAAAAGATACATCCACCATGTAGCTCGCAATCAATGCGCCGGGGGTGGACAACACTTCGCCGCGTTTCACCGCTGTTTTGTCGAGCCCCTGGAAATTGATGGCCGTGCGCATGCCGGCATCGGCTGATTCGGCACTCTGGTTATGAACCTGGAGTCCACGAACCTTGGATGTGATGCCTGTTGGGTAAACCATAATGGTTTCACCCACATTTATTTTGCCGGAAACAAGGGTTCCGGTTATTACGGTACCAAATCCTTTCATGGTAAACACGCGGTCAATGGGCAGGCGAAACAAACTGGAAGGCGGCCGCAGGGGGATGTTGCCGGCGATGTCATCAAGGGCGCTGATCAACTCGGGGATGCCCTCGCCGGTGACAGATGATACCGGCAGAATAGGTGAATCCTCCAAAAAGGTTCCCTGGCTGAATTCGCGGATATCTTCAAGGGCCAGTTCCAGCCACTCCTCTTCCACCATATCGGTTTTGGTCATGACGATCAGACCGTGTTGAATTCCCAGCAGTGTGCAGATTTCCATGTGTTCCCGGGTCTGGGGCATCACACCCTCATCGGCGGCAATAACCATGACCACAATGTCGATGCCCGTAGCCCCGGCCACCATGTTTTTGACAAATTTTTCATGACCGGGCACATCAATGATCCCTAGATGTTGACCGCCCGGCAGGTCCAAAGATGCGAATCCCAGCTCGATGGTAATCCCGCGCTCCTTTTCTTCCTTCAGCCGGTCCGTATCGGTTCCGGTAATAGCTTTTATGAGGCTGGTTTTACCATGGTCAATATGTCCGGCCGTACCGAGAATGATCTGTTTCACTTAAAATGCTCCTCAGTCAATTTTATCAGTTAGGACACAGATTTTCACAGATTTTCACGGATTTTTAAAGTTTACCATTTGACAAAACTCGAAAATATTACCACCTTGTCACTCCGGCGAAAGCCGGAGTCCAGTATCAGTGAAATCCGTGTTTGCCTGCCCGCCATCGCGAGCCGCTCAGGCGAGGCGGGCGGGTCCGTGTCCCTAATATAAAGGTTATTTGTTGCGGCGCTGTCGCAAATATTCCGAAAAATAGGCCAGACCCACCATGATAATAGCCAGTCCTACAACGTACGGGATATAGATCCTGCCCGTAAACATCCGCATAATAACCACCGCAATAAAAGCACCGATGATCGCTCTAATAAAAAATATCTGAAATTGATTCAAATGATTACCCTCTTTATTGTTATAAATCAAAATAGTCATTATATTAGATACCAACAACCGTCAATACCAAGTTTCTTCTTGAAATATACATCTCGATTTGTTATTAAACTCGTCCTTAGTGGAAACATGGATTTGGCGCGGTTTTGTCGTATTTGAAATTCCGAATTCCGCATTCCCAATTCCGAATTCATAATATGGTGGGTGTAGCTCAGTTGGTAGAGCCCCAGGTTGTGGCCCTGGTTGTCGTGGGTTCAAGTCCCATCACTCACCCCATAAATTATAAAATTCGGGCAGTTGAATCTGCCCGAATTTGTTTCTTTGATAAATTAATAAGGTCTGGCCGGAGTGGTGTTCGTTCGCCGAACGATGAATTTAAGGATTTTAATTCTGCTTTCTGAATTCTGGCCTCTGAAAAAATGCGCCCGTAGCTCAGCTGGATAGAGCGCCGGACTTCGAATCCGTAGGCCGCAGGTTCGAATCCTGCCGGGCGTACCAATTAATTAGCTAAAGGGGATGAACCAT
>JAIVWA010000046.1:0-13956 GCA_049190255.1 Gammaproteobacteria bacterium
CATATCCGACTATCACAGCATTCTTAGTAGTCATGATTTTCTAAAGCTCTCTAATCCCTACCAGGGAATAAACTGATACAGCTTGGCAAACATCTCGTAGACCTCAATCCAGTTTTGAAGATCCCTGGTCGTGCGGATATGTGCCCGCTTATTCACCATTACCCAGCTCATATGGGCCGCGCCATCTTTGCAGCTCGAACAATCTCTGGTTTCAGAGGTACAGCAGCGATGCATTGTGTTCAGATCGGAAGCCCAGCGAATAAATTCTATTAATCGCTTGGGCGGGGGGTCCCGGGTATCCAGGGGCTGGGTGACGGAGGGACATTCATTCCAACCGAATGATCGACCCAGCATTTTCCCGGTGGTAATGATCTCATGATAATATTTGGAAGATATGACGGTATCCGGATACCTGTCCAGGATATCATCCAATTCAACCCGCAGGGCTTCCAACTGCCCCGGTTCCCAGCTAAAGCCGTCGACACCTTCATCGTTGGAAAGCAACTGCAGATGGACCTTGAGGCCGGCATCTCCAATTTTTCTGATGATGCGTTCAATCTTACCAATCTGTTTGGGGGTCAGGGTATAAAGATAATAAACATTCGGATCGCCTTCATAATTTTTGCTGGAAATGCTGAATGTGTCTTTGCCCCTTAGAATTTTTTCATCCGCTTCGTCCCCCCACAGGGAAATACCCAGCATCAGATCCGGGAATCTGTCACGGGGAATTTTAATCAATCCGTTGGTGGCACAAAAGGTCGGCAGCCTCTTATAAAAGGCCTCCACCCGGTCCAGATACAGGGTCGGTTCGCCGCCGATCAATATCGCCAGGTTAACCCCGCGATCCACCTCTTTGTCGATAAAGGCTTGCCATTTTTTTATATCCATTTCCTCGGCCGCGGCTTTGTGCTCGCCGGAGGAGAAAAAGAAGCACCCTTTACATCGCAAATTACACTTATTGGTGACATCATAGATTGAACTGCGGATGTTGAGTTTTGAAATTGCTTTATAGCGTTCATGCCATTCTTGATCCAGCAGGGAACTGACAGTGATCATTTATTACCTCTTGATCCGGATAAACCGGAAGCACGAAATACGAAAACCGAAATCCGAAACAAATTCTAAATTCGAATGTTCAAATGACCTAAACGATCAACCTGATCTACAGCAAAACCTGGAATTTATTTGAAGCTTTCTGTTTAGTATTTTTGTCATTGGGTATTCGGATTTGTTTCGGATTTCGAAATTCGGATTTCGAATTTATTTTTCACCATTAATGGGACACAGTTTAATAGGTTGTATTTTATTCCAAATGTTCTGCATATCTGTGATTAGAATTAAAATATTTCATGCCCAGGCGGTGCCACCAGGTGATGGCACAGATTGTCACCCTTATCATACCCCATCACCCAGATGGCGAGATAGGTGTCGACATAATCGAGCCAGGCTTTAAACCTATCCGGATCGCCGGCGTGCCGAAACAATCGGGCCGTCACAACAGCGCTGCCGGAGGCATAATGACGGCAATCAACACAGTCGGTATCCGGCACGCAGCAGGCGACGTCTCTATTCCAGGACAGATCGGTGCGATATTGTCTGAAAGATCGGCCGAGTCCGATATCGGTAGAGGGGTTCATGCGCGGATATGAACAGGCATAAAGATCATGCAAACCGCTCCTGTGGGTGTGAACCACAGCATTGTAATACGAAAAAAGAACATTCCGGGGATATTTTAACAGCAGATCGATCATGGTTTTGCGGGTTTTATCCAGAGAATCTGCCGTGTGGCGTAAAGATCCGTCATATCCCACCGGGGCGGAAAACATGTTGAAAGTGAGTTGGCAGTCATGCTCGGCCAGGTTTGCGGCAACTTCATAGACCTGGTCGATGTTATCCCGCGTAAACGTATAGACAAAAACCGCCCTGGGGTCGCCTTTATAATTTTCAATTTGTCTGCCCAGCATATTTTTTGCATTGCGGATTTTAAAGCTGGTTTCATCGTTTCCCCAGGCAGAGATATGTATTTTATATTGGATGGATTCAGGAATGAACTTTAAACCATTGGACGCAATCGCTCCCAGAGGCATTTCCTGATAGCAGACCTCGCACAGCTCCGGGACCATGGAAGGCTCTGCGCCGGCAAGCACAACATAGGTTATGCCTCTTTCCTTCTCTGCGCGCATCAGTTCGCGCCAGGCTTCCGGATCCTTGTTTTGCCGGGCAAACTGTTTGTCACCTTCAAAATAATAACAGCCTTCACACTTGATATTACAGCGGTTGGACATGTCATAGGTTGATTCGCGCAGAAAAAAATATTGGCGAACCTTTTCCCATCGATCACGGATTTTATGATCTGCCAGAATTTCTGAAAATTTCCATTCTCTATCCGGTGCGGTTGTATCGGTTTGTTTCCCTTTTAGGGCATCCATATAGTTTGTCCAGAATAGATATGTTTTAGCCGGTTCAGGATCGGTCTTTTAGTTTATTATCAATGTATTCGGATAGTAGTCGTACATTTGTCAATTTAGGATAGTCGTCCTCATCAATTCGAATGGCATATTCATCGCGCAGGACCAGGGCAACGGTCGCCAGATCCATACTGTCGATTCCCACCTCGTCAATCAGGTCGATTTCGGGGTCAAATGTTTCAGGCGTTACATCTTCCAGTTTGAGTTCATCGATCATGATTTGCGCGATGCGCAGGGTAATTTTTTCAACATTCGTTGCTGTCGACATACTGATTGTTCTCCCTTAATAATATTTCAGACCTCGTTGAATAGTTTACTGGTTGAATGGTTGATTAGGTAAATTATAGTCATAATTTCAGAATGTTACGATTGTTGAAACATGAAGTGTCCAATTATTTTGCAAATATGGGATAAATCCATATTTACAACCACTTAACCAATCAACCAATCAACTAATCAACCAATCAACGATATCTGTAGATAGAGGCTTTGACCCAATTAAATCTAAAAATTTCAAGATGATATGCTATCGTTCGATGTTCATTTTTTTCAATTCTTCAACCATCATCACGCCGCTGCAGGCCGCCTCATCTTCGATCAGTATCCGAAAAGAATAAGCGCCGGCGTTTTGCTTCAGCGGTGCCGCTATGATTTTTAACTGATCATCGGGCCGGATGATTTGCTTAAATCTTACCCGGCGCACACCTGATACTTTCAAATCCTGATTTTGCGCCTGCCGGATAGCATCTATGACCATGCCAATTTGAGCCACTCCCGGCAAAATGGGCTCTCCGGGAAAATGCCCGCGAAACCAGGGCGAATCCGACGGAACGTGAACCTCGGCTACTATTTCGTTTTTATCGGATCGGGTTAATTCTTTTAAGACGTACCACTTCATGGCAGGCTATTTTAAATGAATTCAAGTAAATATTCAACCGCAAAAGGGGCTAGGCTAATCGAATTAAATATTCCCACATGGGACCACAATGTCCGCGCTGATACAATTTGCTGATTATTTTAGCGGTTTCTTCCCCGCCGGCACCGATGACCCAGTTGAGTCGTTTGTTGGCCTCTTTTTGAACCTGCCGTACGATTTCATCCGAATCAATAAATGGCGAGCGGTAAAAAACGGGTTCAAGAATGCTCCGGCCCTCTGCTATCTGTCCCTCCTTGACGGCGATATCATACAAAGCGGTATCCGGATAAATGCGCATGCCGCAAAAGAAGAACAAGGCGGATTTTTCGAGGCCGCCGACCCCGGTAAGTGTCTCCCTGAGTGTCTGCGGGTTTTCCCCGGGGCCTCCCAGCAGGAAATAATGGGCAACATACAGACCCGCATCGATTGCGGCCTGATGGGTTCTAAAAACCTGCCGGTCCCGAAACGGTTTGCGATAAGATGCCAGAACGGGATTTGATAGGGAATCCGTGCCGAATTCCACATGGGTCAACCCGGCATCGGCCATTATTTGAAAATAATCCTCAGGTTGTTTCAAGGGCGCAAAAAATGCCCCCCAGGGTATGGATACCCCGGATTTTTTGAATGCCTCGGCCACCGCGATGCTATGGGAACAATCGGCGTTAAAGACCGAATCGGTGATAAAAAAATATTTGGCACCGCTGGCCTGCAGTTCGCGTGCAGCGGCGGCGATTTCTTCGGGGTCCATGAGCCTTAATTTGCGTCCCTCAATATGGGGATAGGTACAGTAGACGCATTTAAAATGGCATCCCCGTTTGGTCTGCAAATTCAGCATTCCGCCATTTTGCAGGTAATATTTAAGGTTGGCAGGGTTGGGGTTGATCCTGCGGGTGATTTTTCCTTCCCAGGGTGGCGGCGGGGCTTTTTTACTCTTGCGGGTGATAACACCCGGTATCGACCCGGTATCTTCCCGGTTTTGGATGGCATTCAACAAGGGCCCCAACCGTTCTCCTTCGCCAATAATTCCATAATCGGCATCCAACGCCTTCATGGTCTCGTCCGGAAAGATGGTAAATCCGCTTCCTCCCAAAACCAGGGGGACCTCGGTATGATTCCGGATCGCATTGACGATCTCCCGGTATTGGCCGATAAACCCCCTCGGATCCGTTGTGTCGGTGTTGTCAATGTTGCGCAAAGAGAGGCCGATGACATGCGGTGAAAATTCTTTTATAACTGCTGCCAGCGCATCATATCCGCCCAGGCTGTTCATATCCACAATTTGCACATGGTGGTTTTCCGCTAGGGCGCCGGCCACATAATCCAGCCCCAGGGGATAAACCGGGTAGGGTTCCCTCAGAGTATTGGCCGAAACGAGCAATACTTTCATTGGGGCATCACCTCCATGGCTGTGATAAAGTCGCCCGTACCGATAATAAGGGCGCCCTTTGCGCCTAATTCCACAGGCTTGTCCTTGCAAAGCGGCTCGGGGATTTGGCCTCCCTGCAAAAATTTTACGGCCATCACGGCTGCTACTGCCGAGGCGGAGGCAAACTCTCCGGTTAATTTGCGGTAATCAATCACGGGCTGATTAAAACCGGTAAGCGCAAGCAGGGTTTGCAGCTGCATTTCCCCTTCACGGCGGCAGGCTGCCGGGAATCCTGCCAGAATCACACCGTAACGGTCATTTATTTGCTGGGGCCGTTCCAGGCGCTGAATCAAAGAGGAAATCACTTCCGGATTATTTTCCCTGCTTTCAAAAAAAACGGGCTGGATGGTAAATCCGGACGCGCTCGGACCGGTTTTTAGGCACAGGGCACCCCCGCCGTCTGATAATATCGCTGACCCTGAAGCGGACCGATCAAACAGCCGCGAAAGCTGCGGATGCGATTCATCGGCTCCGATAACCAGAAAGGTATCATCAATACTGTTTGACAACAGATCCGCCGCCATTAGTGCCTGTTCGAAGGAATAATCGCCTCCGGTCATGGTAATATTGGCGCCCGTGGCCTGAAAGCGCATGGCAATCTGACCTGCGGCGGCGTTGTGAACCGAACCGATAAAGTCTATGGGGCTGGGAAACTGCTCATCGGTTTCAAACAGGCGGGTTAAAAAATGGGAAGTTTCCGACAGCGCCCCCCAACCGGTGCCCAAAAATACTGCCGAGGGGTCATCGCTTTCCCCCGAGTTCTCATGGGCTGCAATGGCCAGGGATAACGCCAGGCGCGGAAACCGTTTAAGTCGGCGCACATCACCGGCAGAAAGATTTGCGGATATCTCCTCAATACCCAGCATCCCGGCACATGTTTTTCCGGCTGCCATCGCTGTCATCGTTTGACTTGTATTTCCGGCCCCGGTTACACAGGCGCTGGCAAGGATAGCCAGCGGTTGGGTTGGGGCGCAAGTCCTGGTGGGTTTGTGTTTTCCGCAGGCACTATAAACAACTGCTGCGTTGTTGCCGCCAAACCCGAAAGAGTTTGAGAGCACGGTGCCGATTGGCCTTTGAGTGGGCTCAATAACAGGCGCCAGCTTTAAATCCGGATCCGGGTGGCGGCATCCAACGGTTGCCGGAACCAGGCTGTTGGAAATGCTGATGGCGCAAACAACCGCTTCAATGGCCCCGGCGGCAGCCAGAGAATGGCCAAAAGCACCCTTGACCGATGACATCAGCGGCTTTTGCCGGTCGTAAAGGGTGTCGATGGCCCTGGCTTCGGAAATGTCGTTATCAAGGGTCCCTGTGCCGTGCAGATTAATATAGTCAATATCCGCAACAGAAATTCCGGCATCCTCTATGGCGGCCTGCATGGCCGCCAGGGCGCCTTGTCCCCGGGGGTGCGGTGTCGCCGGATGATACGCATCGCAGGATAATCCGGCACCGAGGATTTCGGCAACGGCATTGTGCGGTTCGTTTGCAACCAGCAGCAACATGGCCGCACCTTCGGCCACCGACATTCCCCGTCGATTCTGATCAAAAGGCCGCGCGCCGTCAGGGTCGACGAGCTGCAGGGAGTTAAACCCGTAATATGTCAGCCGGCACAAGGAATCAGCCCCTCCGGCCAATACCCGTTTAACACTGCCGGAGCGCAGCATCTCCAGCGCGATTTTTATGGCAGCCGCTCCGGAGGAACAGGCGGTAGAAACAGTCAGTGCCGGTCCTGTGCAGCGGTATCGGCGGGCAATATCCTCGGCCACCGATCCGGTGGCATGCAGGCAAAACAACTTCGGATCCCGGGCTTTTTTTTTCAGAAGGGCCTCGGTGGTCAGCATACCGCCGGTCGTAACGCCCATCACCACCGCGTCAGGCGTTTCTTTGGATTTGGCCATGGCCTGATCGGCTGCCAGGCGGGCAAGCTGGTGGGTGCGTGGAAGAGACGCATCTTCAATCGGGCCGGCAGCCTCTCCCACCGGGAGCGGTTGATTGGAAGCTGTCGAAAAAAGGGTCAGCGGTCTTATGCCTGTCAGGCTTTTTTGAATGGCTGCCCCGGTTTCTGATATCCCTTTTCCGAGAGAGGAAATGATTCCCATCCCGGAAATGTAAACCCGCACATCGGTCAATTGGGCAACTCCGGAGAGCTCTTATGGATATATTCGGCGAGGGTTCCCAGGGTAGCAAACACTTTAACGCCCAGTTCTCGGGTGTCGATTTTAACGCCATAATCTTTTTCGATCATGATAACCATCTCCAGCACATCGATGGAATCGATTCCCAGATCGCCACCGACCAGCTGGTTGTCAACTTTTATATCGTCCGGTTGAACATCAATCAGATTCAGCACTTCCACAACTTTGACCTGAAGTTCTTTGATTAGTTTTTCCATTTATTTTTCCGTTTTGATTTTACAGCAATAACTATTTATAGTACCATCACTTGGGGTTTAAACTAGAAAGATATAATTTTCTGTAAAACTTTTCAATGTTTTTTTCTTACGCATTGTTCTGTGCCTGTTTGTACTGTTAAATTATGAACCGCTTTGACATCAACATTGAGGATCTATTGCCCCATCGCGATCGGATGTTACTGATCGACGAGATCCTTGAGGTAGATGATAAAACGGCCGTCACCCGCGCGACGGTCACCGATCAGTGGCCATTTTTTGACGGCCAAACCGTGGATTCACTTATACTGATCGAACTGGTGGCCCAGACAGCGGGAATCAACAACAGCTGGGTGAGAATTAAAAAACACGGGCAGGATTCCGAAAAAAAAGGCTGGCTGGTAGGCATCAAGCAGTCGCGGTTTTTTGTTGATTCGGTTTCCTTAAATGATCTGATTATAACACGGGCGGAAAATCAATTCGAATATGAAAGTTACCGGCATATTACAGGCATTGCCAGGATCGGCGATGATATTGTCGGAGAAATTTCGTTGCAGCTTATTCAAACCGAGCCGGCAGGCTAGTTAATCGTTATTTGCTCTGACAAATAGCCGTAACCGTTCACCGGTTCAGGGACGAGATTGCAACCTTGAACCTTGAACCCTGAACCTTTGAACCTGTAAACATGTATCTTGAAATCTTACTTTGGTTGTTAGCTATTATTCTGGTGGTGGCGGGAATGGCAGGATTGCTTTTTCCGATTCTCCCCGGTGCGCCGATATTGTTTGCAGGGCTTTTGGTAGCGGCCTGGGCTGAAGGCTTTGAGCATGTGGGCTCCGGCACACTGATTGTGCTGGGCATCATGGCGCTGCTTATGTACGTACTTGATTTTTTAGCCGGCGCTTTCGGCGCCAAACGATTCGGCGCTTCGAACCGGGCCATCATCGGGGCCACACTCGGTGCGATCGTCGGTATATTTTTTGGAATTCCCGGTATTCTGCTGGGCCCTTTTATTGGTGCCGTTTTAGGAGAGCTCACTGCGCGTTCGAACCTGAAGACCGCCGGACGTGCCGGTGTCGGCGCTACGGTGGGTCTGGCCCTGGGAGTGGCGGCCAAACTCGCGCTGGCCTTTGCGATGTTGGGGACGTTTGTGGTTGTACGGTTTCTGTAGAAAAGGAGATGTATGATATGAATGAAACACAGGACCAAAAAGTCGCGCTGATCACCGGGGCCAGCAAGGGAATCGGGCAGGCGATCTGCGTTGAACTGGCAAAAAGCGGATACCGAATTGTCGTCAATTACAAGTCGGATGAAAAGGGTGCCGTAAATACCCTGGAAATGGTCAGGAAGGAAGGGTCCGACGGTAACATCATGCAATTTGATGTTTCCAATTTCGATGAAACTCAACGTGCCGTGGATGACATTTTAAAACAGAATGGATCTATTGACGCGCTGGTCAACAACGCCGGTATTACAGCTGACGGACTGTTTATTATGATGCCCCGCAAAGACTGGGATGCAGTGATCGACATCAGCCTGAGCGGGTTTTATAACGTTACCAAGCCCGTGCTTGAAAAAATGATCCGTCTTAAACGCGGCGCGATTGTTTCCATCGCATCGGTCGCCGGTCTTCTCGGAAACAGAGGTCAGGCCAATTATTCCGCGGCCAAGGCCGGGTTGATCGGTGCCAGCCGGTCGGTTGCATCCGAAGTGGCGCGACTGGGAATCCGGGTCAATGTGGTTGCCCCGGGACTGATCGAAACCGATATGATAAAAGATGCACCCGTGGAAAATATTAAAGCCATCATTCCCATGGCCCGGATCGGAAAACCGCAGGAAGTAGCCAGGGTGGTGAGGTTTCTGTGTTCCGAGGATGCGTCCTATGTTACGGGGCAGGTTATATCCGTAAACGGTGGGATGTTCTAGAAGCGGTCTTATAACACCATCTAATGCCCGCTTGCTGCGTTGCGATCCAATTCCAAATGCTCACGTACTAAAGTGTACGCTCCGCTTTCAATTTGAATCGCGCCTTGCCATCGAACATTAGATGGCGTTATAAAACCACTTCTACTTCCTGATAAAGTTAGATGACAGAGGACAGAAATTATGAGTTAATTTCGGATGTTCAAGCATGTTTGGAAATTTGGTCATTTGGTATTCGGATTTGTTTCGCATTTCGATATTCGAATTTCGTATTTAAAAATTGAGGCGTTTCTACCATTATGCATAAATTAAATAGATCAAAAGTGTTCTCTCGAGCCGTTATGTTGGTGGCGACGTTTTTTTGTATTGGTTGGGCGGATTCCTGGGAGGAATTGGAAACGGCGGCCGGGACGGTGACGTCTGTCAGGGCCGGGTTTACCCAGGAAAAGCATATGAAGATCCTTGTCCGACCGCTTGTGTCCGAAGGGATTTTACTTTTTCAGGGCCCGGATTCGCTGCGCTGGGAATATAAGCATCCCGTTCAAAGTATATTGTTATTGCACAAGGGTAAAACCAGACGGTTTGTTCAAAAAAGCGGGAGCCTTGTCGAGGATGCTTCGGCCAATCTTCAATCCATGCAGGTCGTGGTTCAGGAAATTACCCAGTGGTTGAGCGGACGCTTTGATGAGAATCCGGCCTTTACAGCGAAACTGGCGCCCGGCCGGGTGATCGTGCTGGTCCCTAAAGACGAATCTTTTGCCAGATTGATTCAGCGCATCGAGATCCATCTCTCCGATCGTCCGGCAATCATTAAATCAGTGATGATATTTGAAAGTGAGGATACGTTTACCAAGCTGGATTTTAAAGACGTGATTATCAACCAGAAGTTGGACGACGCTTTATTCCGGAAAGTCAGATGAAACCTATCCTTTTGTTCCTGAGTGTATTGGGCCTTATCCTCTCGTGCAGCAGCCTTCCGCAGGTGTATCCGGACGGTGATGCGGCTGAACCTCATCCGGGTCAGGCCTGCCGGGGCCCGTTTCCAGACGGTGACTGGCAGCTTTTGCATTCCATCGAAGCCACCTTACCCGGCGGTAAAAAAGGTTTTCTGATGGGGCTGACCGTCATCTCATCATCAAACAGGACCGCACAAGTCGTCATTATGACCCTTGAAGGATTTGTGGTTTTCGATGCTTCGTATGACAAGCAGATTACAGTCAAGCGGGCGATTGCCCCCTTTGATTCAGACGTTTTTGCCAACGGTCTGATAGAGGATATCAATCTGATTTTCTTTAAGCCGTCCGGGTCTATAATGGCATCCGGTTTTTTAAAAAGCGGTGCGGCGGTGTGCCGGTATCAAAAACCAGATGGTAGCATTGTAGATATTATCTCCCATGGGGAAGATGACTGGGAAATAAAGCAGTATCTACCTGATTTTCGTCTGGCGCGAATCGTTAAAAAGATATATTTAGCTGACCAGGCGGGGATTTCAGATCAAATAGAATTGATTGCCCACGGTTCTCCGGGATACACCTTGGTCATGGATCTGGTGGAAGCGATACCGTTAAATAAATAAGGGCCCTAATGGCAATCTTTGATTGATTCTGGATATAGAATTGTCGCTCGTTGCAGATTTATACAATTTAGGAGTGATGGAGTAAATCATCGCCTGTAAATTTACTCATCCATGAACAAACCCAAAACAGGTTCATTTATGAAGTTCAAGCTTATCTACCCTAGATGGCCCAAACTTGACCGGCAATCCGAATTCCACCTGCCTCCCCACGGACCGGTGGTATTTGCCGCATCACTGCCGGACGGCATCGAAGTGGAGTTTATCGACGAAAATCTCGAAACGATCGATTTTGATGATCCGGTTGATTTTGTGGGCATATCCATGATGTTAACCGTGCAGGTCAAACGCGGCTGGGAGATTGCCGACATTTACCGCCGTCGGGGGACCCGGGTGATCTTTGGCGGTATCGCCACCATGCTCCATGCCGAAGAGACCATGGCGCATGCGGATGCGGTATTCCTCGGGGAATCCGAAGGCAAAATGGAAGGGGTCTTTGCGGACTTCAGAAAGGGTGAACTGCAAAAGGTATATGATTTTCTGGCGGACAGGCCGCCCATTGCGATGGTGGGAACCGCTCGACGGGATATCCTCAAAAGGGATCTGTATAACTACAAGGGCATCCAGATGGTGGATCTGGTGCATGCCTCCCGGGGGTGCCGTTTTCATTGCTATCCCTGTGCCGTGGCCTATCTGGGCGGCAAAAAGTTCCGACCGCGGCCTATCGATAAAGCGATTGAGGAGATGGCCGGCATCGACAACAATCGACTATTTATCGTGGATAACTCCCTGGCCCAGGACACCCAATGGGAAATGGATTTGTTTCGGGAAATGATTCCTCTGAAGAAAAACTGGTGCAGCCATCCGATTGAGGACAAACCGGAGGTACTCGATCTGGCAGCGCAGGCCGGTGCCTGGTATGTTTACCAGGCCGTTTTTGATACCTCGGATTTAATCCGGGACCGGATCCGGCGCTACCACGACCACGGCATCGGGGTCGAAGGCACCATTCTTCTCGGGCTGGACCATCATACCGAAGATTTTATCAAGCGCCTGGTGGATTTTTTACTTGAGATCGAGCTTGATCTGGCTGAATTTACGGTGTTGACGCCTTTTCCCCACACCAAGGCCTATGATGATCTCAAACAGCAGGACCGGATCTTTTCTTACGACTGGAATGATTATTCCGCCGACAAGGTGGTCTATCACCCCAGGCAGATGTCGGCCGAAAAACTGCAACAATTATTGCACTATGCCTGGGATACGTTTTATCAAGATGAATCCCAGGAATTGAAGATGTTCAAGCTGTTTCAGCGGGTGATTGAAAAGGAAATGGCGAACAACACCTTCAGACCACGCAACCGGGCCCTGGCATCCCGTGCCTTCGGCAAAAAGGTGTAGATAGCGACATGCCGACCTCAAATTAACCCTGTAGTTGCATAAGCCGCAAAGGAACTTCGCCATTTTGTGCTATCAGCGGAACCCAACAAAATGAATCTCTGAAAGGTAGGGGCTCAGAAATCCGAGCAAAAACTCATCTTGGAGTTCAAACATAACCGCAAGATATAGCCCGTCCATCTTCATGCCTTTGTTATCCAAAAAAATTAGACGGCCACTGGTGTGAGTGTATAAAGACGGGCTAAACGGCAGGCTGTATCAAGATCACCTTTGCGGAGTGCCTCACGAACATCATCAAGCTTGTATGCATCTTCAAGGGCTAAATATGGTGACCAGCCCTCAGAAGTATCAATCAATTCAATATCAACTTCAGCAACATATTTCCCTTCGTGAACAAGTTTGGTGTGCTTTCTTTTTTTCATTATTTCCTCCTCAGAAAATCCTTAGACCATACATCGGGATCTGGTCTATAGGCCGTTAAAGGACGGCGGGAGAGGCCGCACCTTTTGGGATACCCCATACAACATGAAGGGAGTTTCCATTAGAATCTTTTTGCAACAGCAAAACACACGGCCCCTTAGGATACTCCGGATAATTTTCAACAACAATTGCCTCCTTGATACCGGCTAAAATATCATGGCAAATATACGATCATCGGCCAATTCATCATAACCGTGATTTGAAATGACAATGTCTTTACGCTCAATAAGCTCAAGGATGGCTTTAAATATTTCGTTCATGGGTAAAATTAACGCATTTTTCAGAATTAATCAATCCTGCGCTTATTGGTTTTGAATAATATGGATAACGTCGAGCGTGAGCAGCGGCCCGAATGAATTCCAAGTTGGCAGGGCCTTTACGAAAAACCGCTATCTTCACGCCGTCTGCTCAACTGGTTGGTTGGGCTTGAACTGCTCAATTAATATTAATGAAGTGGGGGCTTTTTCGTTTTGTTAAGCCGCTCATCACCAAATTCCTCGAATAGGTCATCATTAATCTCATTTATGGTAGCTTCCAACATGCCCTCGCAAAACTTCCTCCCTGCAATTTCTACGACTCTTGTTTGATCATTGAGTAGAAATTTAGCGCCTACTTCAAGTAAAAGTTCTTCAGAAGGCCAACCGGTTTCGGCAGGAACATTTTCAGAAATGTCCAATATTTCTTCTGCCTCTGCGTCACCTGGATTATAGCCTTCAAAATTTTCGAAATATTGAGACGCCTCTGTTGGAGATGGCGCTACGATGAACCAGTCTTCGTCATGGTCCTCCGTTGTAACCCAGTACAGTTTCATTATTAACTTTCCTCCAAATTAGGTGGCCCAACGCCGGGGCTTTGGGGACGTACATTAAATTATAAGTTACTATCAATCTTTTAGCCAATAGTTTTTGCGCTTGGCCAAGTGCCCCCAGCGTCTTACCGCCATGCTGACCGCAGGTTGCGAGATCTTCAGCTTTTGAGCTAACTCAACCTGGCTGATTGCAAGCGCACTCGTTGCCCAGAAACACAGTAAACTGTGGGCCGGGACTGTCTCTTTATGATAGCCGCACCCGGCGCAGCTATTCTTGATCTGCGCAGCATACAAGTTGGGTATCATTATTCAACCTTTGCGCCAACTTATAATCTAATGTACGTCCCCAAGCTCTCAGGTCCGACAATTTAAGCTTATTCTATGTTTGCGCCGACAACAGCGGCCATTTGCATCATGTTGATCGTCTGGCCCTCCTTCAGGTTTGTAAGGTCAGTGACCTTGCCTGATTTGCTTTTTGATTTTGTGTTTTTGAAGATCGGGAGCAAACTAGCATCAGCCACAATGAACTTGCCTGCGTTCTCAGGCTTTCCATTTTCAGTCTTTGTCTGAAGTTTATT
>JAIVWA010000047.1:0-13869 GCA_049190255.1 Gammaproteobacteria bacterium
CCGTATCCTAACTCCTGAGATCCTACAAAAAACAACGGTTTAATTTTAGAAGTCCTGGGAAAAATCGTTCCACAGATTGTGTTTAGATCATTATCAGTAATACAATCGAAAAAAATGATCGGCAATCCGGCGGCAACAAATTTATCGATTTGTGAATTTATCCGCGCCGGCCCTGCGTTTATGTCCAGGATATTAATAAGACCACTTTTTAATTCGGTTTGTTTGGCCAGATGCCTGCGCAGATCCGCTTCTTGCATAGGGGTTACCGGGTGTTTGGACATGGACGGATGGCGGTCCAGACGAAAGATTTCACCGCCGCCCACAGCCGCAAAATGGTTGCCGAACACCGTATGGCGTCCGAGTTTCGGTGCAGCCGCAAGCACCGGTACAAATTCCGGCGCGAAGATTTCCAGGCCGAGCTCAATTGCCTTGCCGATGTTGCCCACCCGGGCGGAAGAATCAAAGGTGGAGCATACCTTATATAGATAGATGGGGGCCCGATAAGACTTCATGACAAGAAATATCGGTGTTAACGCCTGCTTGATGACACCGGCGGGCAGCGTACGCGCCGTGCCTGATATTCCCACGGCCCGCACCCGGGGGAAGTGACGTTTCAGGTAGGACGGTGAAGGCGGGTTGGTAAAAATGACCGTGGGCACCCCTGACTGAGTTAAGGTTTCGGCGGTGGCCGTCGTACCGCTGAAGTCATCTCCATAAAACCCTATCAGTATTCTTTCGTCATCCATGGTTTCATATCCCGCCCCAGGCTTCAATGGCCACCTTCAACTCCTGGCCCAACTCTTCGCTTTCCAATCTTCCGTATTTCATCATCAGATCGATCCCCTGCCGGAATGCTCTGGCCCCGGCCGCCGCCCCCATGGGATGAGCGTGAATGGCGCCGCCGGCTCCGATGATAAAATCGTAACCCAGATCGTTGAATAGTTTGGGGATATGTCCCTGCTTGATGGCGCCGCCGGCAATGGGCCAGACTCCGGGCATGTCATGAAAGGGGCTTCTGAGGCCGTGGACTATCTGGATATACTTTGTATAATTGAGTGAAAATTTCCCGTAGGGTGTGGGAATACAGAGCAGATCCACGCCGGCCAGCCGAGCCAGTTTGCCGTACAGCAGAGCGGAACTGATTCCGTGCCAGGGACTGGCATACAGTGCTCCGCCGAAATCAAGGTGCGCCAAAATCGGAACTTTTATTTTGGGGTTGCGGCAAAGGGAGGTGATGAGCCCGAGGCCCGCCGGCAGGTAGTTTACCAGCAGGGCATTGGCCCCGAGGTCTACCGCCGCCTCCGCCAATTTAATGCATTTTTCGGGTTCGTCGGTGACGTTCACCGCATACAGCTTTTTTTCCCCCGTCTCCTTTTCGGCTTTTCTCAATTTGGGCATGTAACGTTCGACACGTTGTAACACCGGTGACAGTTCCGTATTTCCCAACACTTCATCATCTTTGATGATATCCGTTCCCCCCGAGGCGGCCTGGTAGAGCAATTCAGCTCCCTGCTCCGGGGTGATTCCGGTTGAAGGCTTTACCATATTGTTTAACAGGGGCCTTGCAGGTACGCCCAGCAGCTTACGGATACCGCGGATTCCAAAACGCGGCCCCGGGAATTGCTTAACAAAGTTCTTCGGAAACTGCACATCCAGCAGCTTGATGTCCCCGATCATGGAAATATTGCCGAAAATGGTGGTCAGCATCATCGGAATCTGGGGACCGAAATTTTGCCAGGGAAATCCAAGGCGGATAATGAACGTGCGGGCGCCTTCCGGGGAATTGGTGAATTGTTCTGTATCCGGTATTTCATATATGCTAAGCACCTTGCCGCGGAACCTTTCAATCACATCTGCGCTTTCGCCCGGCACACGGATCCAGGTTCCGGTGGTTTGCTCAGCGGCCATCATAACGGCCAGCTTTAGAATCTCTTCGGGATCCTTTAGCTCTTTTCGCAGAAGATAGGTTCCAATGAGATAATCTTCAGCATCGGGACTTTCCGGTAAAATAAAATGATCTAAATCGATCATCGGTCTCATCCTTATTTTATACCCATAATCATGCGAGCCTTATCCGGCGCCACGACTTCCCGTCCGACGGACCGCGCAGCGCGGGCCACCTCTTCAACCAGCTCCGCGTTAGACCGGGCGCGCTTGCCCGAGGATAGAAATGGTCCATCCTCGTAACCGACCCTGACATGACCGCCTTTTTCCAGGGCCTTCATAAAATCTTTAACCCCTTTGGCATGGTGACGTGTCAGAAACCAGATGCTGTTATCAGGAAGTTCCTGCAAAAAAATGTCAAGATATCTGTCCTGGTACGGCAACGCATTGGGGACATCAAAAACAAGGCCAAAGGTATACGGTGGTGAAACTAAATCTTTGTTTACAAGTTTGGGCACACAGCTGAAATGAGAAAGATCGAAACAGTCGAGAAAGGGCACCAGATTTTTTTTCTTCAATTGCTCGGCATACAGGACTATATCAGCAATTTTGTTATTATAAACACCATCCCACAAGTTGATGGAGCCCAAATTCAAGGACCCCATCTCGACACCTGGAACTGTAAAAGAGACGCATCTTTGCTCAAGAGTATGTTCCGGTGCACCGCCGGTAGAGCCTTCTATGATGATGGGACAGTGGCTACGAATTTTTTCGATATCTCTTTGAAAAAGACCGGTATCTATCGATTGTAGACCGTTTTCATCCCGTACATGCAGATGGCCGATTGCGGCGCCTGCGTTATAAGAATCTATAACTTCCTGGGCAACATCCATTTTGCCGGGAAATTTTTCTTCCTGCTTTTCCCCCGGATAAGGTGCCACGCATATAATTAATTCATCCATTGCAATTTATCCTTTCTTTATTTTAACGAGAAGATTTGGGACTCAATAAATTTCCATGTTTGCAGATAATCGCTGCCTGCAATCAGTTCATTAAACTCGTCCATACCGATCCGCTCCAGCAGGTCCCATATCTTGTTGGATATCCTGCTGTTGGCTTCAAAGGTTCCGGTGATGTCCCAGCGGGTGGGCGATGTATCAGAGGTCAGATAGTCATTGTAGTCGTATTTTTTCAGGTAATACAAAAACTCGACATACTCCAGAAAATGCTTGGTGCCGCAGAAATAATCCCAGTCCCATTTGCCATCGTTGTCATTGATGTGAACGTAGCATTTGTAAGGGCTTTCTGCCAGCATTACAAATGCTTCGGCCGGATTTTCATTGCCGTACATGGAATGTCCGAAATCGAGGGTCACCCCCATGTTTTTGTTCTGGATATCGTTGAGCAGGCAAAGGGTCTTGGTCGCGGTGTCGACAAAACAGCGCCCCCTGGTTTCACTGGGCTTGTACTCAATAAAAAGCGGAATTTCCGGATTATGGGACCCTGCCTCGCCGAATGTTTCCACCAGGTATTTCCAGGTCTGGGCGTAGTCATACTGGAAGGAGAATTCATAGCCGTCGCCCAAAGGACAACAGGTTACTTTGTCGGCACCCACCGCCGCCGCAAAGTCTTTGGCCTCTTTGATAAACTGCACTGCCTTCCGGCGAATTTCTTTATTGTGAGACGTCAATCCACCGTTGCGAAACTCAGGTTCGGCTTTTACATTGACATTAACTGCGGCAATATTTAAGCCGTGCTTTTTCAGAAGCGCTTTGGTTAATTCCGGATCGTTGACCTCATAGGGATAAACAATTTCCACTCCGTCATATCCATTGATTTCCGTCATCAACTTAAATTTCTGATCCAGATCAAGGGGCTTGTTGTATTCGTGAAAACGATCTTTGGTTTTCGATAAAAAGCCCGTTATAATTGCCATCTTCAGCATTGCATCCTCCTAGTCCGGACAAGCCGGAATTTACTATTGACTATTGAAAATTGAATATTTGTGGATGTCGCTTTGCTCCGTCATCTTGATATAAGTTTTTATTACTGAAAGAATTTTTTAAATATTCAAAAGCCTTTCAATAAAAACGCGGCCTTCATTCCCAATTGATTTTTAAATCAATTGGGTTCTATTTTTCCTCGGACTGAGTGCTGTCACCCCTGGGCAGCAGCCCGGTTTTGGCGGCTCTGCCAGGAAATATTTTACCAACAATTTTATTTTTATAGCCCTTAAACAATGGAAACTGGCTTAAAACTGTCCACACGATAATCAGAAACAGAATCAGCGCAACCGGCCGGGTGAAAACCGGCATAAAACTTCCCTGGGATACCATCAAGGCTCTTCGCAGGTTTTCATCCGCCATGGGACCCAGTATAACGCCGATCACCAGCGGTGCGATGGGGTACCCCATTTCGATCAGAAAATAGCTGATAATACCCACCGGCAGCATGAGGTACAGGTTGTATAGGTTCATCCCCAGGGCATAGGAGCCGATGATACACAGGACTCCGATGATGGGCATAAAAATCTGGACCGGTATCCGCAGCACCTTGACGACCTGCTTGGCCAGCAGCATGCCCACCACCCACATCGCCAAAGATGCCAGCAGTAGAATCGCAGCCACCTCAATAATGAAATTAGGATGCTCAAATGTTATCATCGGCCCCGGGGTGACGCCGTGCAGCATAAGCGCCCCAAGCAGCATGGCCGCCGGCGGACTGCCCGGAATGCCGAGATTCAAGAGCGGTATCATGGCGCCGCCCACGCAGGCGTTGTTGGCTACCTCCGTGGATAGTACAGCCGTGTATTCGCCCGTGCCGAATCGCTCCGGATGTTTGGATGCATTTTTGGCGACCCCGTAAGAAACCCAGGCGGCAATATCCTCGCCGATCCCCGGAACCGAGCCGATCCCGACACCGATCAGGGCGGATCGAACAATTTTGGGGATGTTTTTTACAATCGTGCCGAACTCGGGCAATATTCGCTGAAACTTCTGGGTCTCTCCCATCTGAAACCGGTCCTTGAGAACCTGAATAATCTGGGGAATACCGAAAGCGCCGATTAATACAGGAACCACCTCTATGCCGCTGTCAAGCTCAGGGATACCAAAGGTAAAGCGGGGATAGAACTGCAGCATGTCGCGACCCACACAGGCCAGAAAAAGCCCTAAAAAACCGGCTATCCAGCCCTTGATGACCAGATCCGGGCTGGTCAGGGTGCCGCTGATGATAATCCCGAAAAAGGCCAGGAGAAAAAATTCAAAGGATGTAAACTGGAGCGCGAAAAAAGATATCAACGGAGAAATACTGACCAGGAACAACATGCTGATAATTGTGCCGATGGCCGAAGCCGTGGTGGTCAGGCCGATGGCCCGGCCGCCCTCACCTTTGCAGGCCAGCGGGTACCCGTCCAGCGCGGTAGCCGCAGAGGCAGCCGTGCCGGGGATATTAATTAGAATGGCTGCATAGGAGCCCCCGTAAGTGCCACCGACATAAATAGCCAGCAAACAGAGCATGGCGGTTCCCGTGTCCATGCCGTATGTCAAAGTGGTTAAAAGCGCCACACCGAGGGTGGATGTCAGGCCCGGCATGGCCCCGAATATAATTCCCAAAATGACGGAGCCAAAAAGAATGGCGATATGGAGCGGGTCCGATGCTATCTGAAAAACCGTTTGAAAATAGAATCCGATTCGTTCAAGTAGGATCATTGAATCTTTTTCCCTCCCTTAAAATTCGAAATACCAAAAGTAATCCATAACAGCTATAATCAGACCTTCGGACGGCATTAGCACCAGAAGAAAATATTTAAAGATCGTGCCAACAATAAAAGGAGAGACGAAGGCGATGATCATTGCAGTCCTGTATTTCTTGCGCAGCATCGGGTTGCGGCGAATCAGCTTCCAGGCGTAGACACTGTATGAAACTATAAAACAGATTGTCAGAATATCAGCCGGAAATGGTACGATCCGGCCCAGGGGGTCATTGAGCCCGAAAGCAAAATAAAGGATGAGAACAATGATGCCCGCCAGGTAGAAGAAGAAAAGTTTTTTGAGAAGCATGGCATCATCAAAGTAAAATGAGGTGATGAAAACCACCAGGAACAGGACGGCACTTATAAAAAAATCAATTCGTGGAATTGTCAGGAAGACAAAGGATAGAAACAAAACAACGATGGTGTAAAACCGCAGATTGGGTGTGGAGTTTAAAAATTGCAAAAGCGCCTTGCTCGACAACCAGCGCACGGTTTCACCAAAGGCCTTGAAACCGACCATCTTCAGGGCTGTTCGGCAGAGCAGGGCACCTAAAAGCATGATCATGGACCCCACGATAAGCGGAAAAATTGCCGGAGAAACATACCAGACGTTCTGGACCCCGCCCCAGCTGTCTTTCATGGGCATCTTTAACGCCTGCAGAATAATCCACAATCCGAATAGGCATATGGCAGCACCCGAATAAATATCTGCCTTGCGCATTTTATCTTTATCCATCATGAGAATTGCACCATAAATTTATAAGCTTTTAATTTTTAAACCTTGGGTAGTAAAAGTTGTTTGAGTGATGTGTGCTCGCGCAAACCTGCAAAGCACGCAAAGAAAAGAATGGGTTAAAAGCCTTTGCGCCTTTGCAGGCGTTTTCACAGATCGCCGTTATCAGAATCGGGCCGGGTGTATGTTACACCCGACCCACTTAATGGCGTTCAACTACGGTTTCGGAATACCCAGTGAAGCCGGATCTACTTTGGCCGCCTTCAGTTCCCACAGCGTCCAGGCAAAATTGGATTGGAGCGCGTCAAAAATCTTTCTTGACTCGGCCCCGGTTTTACCCGACAGCAGGTAGTAATTTGCTTTGGCCCAGCTTTTCACCTTTTCGGTGGCCATTGCTTTATTAAACGCATCCACGATCACCGCTTTACGGTCCGCCGGGACGTCGGCCGGAATCGCAAATCCGATGGCCTGTGAAATCGGCAGGTATTTGGACAGTCCGGGATATGAATCAAAAGATGACGGGATCGTTCCCAATCCTTCAACTTTGAATGGCTCCGGAATCAACATGGCCAGCGGTCGCAGTTTACCGCCGCGCAGCAGTTGCTGTTGCTCAGCCAGGGAAGTGACCACCACCGTCACTTCACCGGCCATGGCAGCGTTCTGGCTGGGAGCAGAACCCTTATAGGGAATGAAGTTGAATTTGGCACCGCTTCCGTGTTCCAGGGCCAGTAAGTTGAGGTGATGAATTGAACCGGCTGCACTGGCTCCTGCTCTGATGCTGCCAGGTTTTGATTTGGCGGCTTCAATAAGATCTTTCAGTGATTGATACGGCGAGTTGGGTGTGACGGAGATTATATCCGGTGAGCCACCAACGATAAAGACATCCCAAACATTAAAATTTTTATCCCAGCCGCCCTGTACACCGGCAGTGACATTGGATTCGGACAGGCCGGTTAAGGTGTATCCGTCATGGGGCCTGGAATAACCATACATCATGCCTACGGATCCACCCACGCCGCCGGTTTTGTTGATCACATTGATATTGACCCCTATAAATTGTTTCATTTCAGCGGCGATAATCCGGTTGCAGGTATCGGTTCCGCCGCCCGCACCCCAGACAACCGCCAAGGTGATATTTCGTTTGGGAAAATCGGCGGCATAAACACCGGTTACCATCGTCAAAAGCAAAACTAGACCAATAAGCAGTATCTTTCTCATAGCTAAACCCTCCTTCAATCTTGTTGTTTGGCAGATTCGATAATGGACCACGTTGGCCCCCTCTTGCTAATTAGCCTTGAAATCGGCTAATAAAAAAAATGGATTTTTACCGCTAATTTCTTTTTAATCACCTCCTTTCCGGTTAAGTTATTCCGCATTTAAGTACAATCTCATTCGGGCTTCCATCTGCAGGTGTTAAAGTGATCCGAAACATTGGTTCCCGGCGGCACCAGGGCGTCACAAAATTCCAGATCGGATGGGTCCAGATGAACATCCGTGGCCGGCAGCAAATCGTTGAAATGGTTCCAGGTTCGCGGGCCGATGATAGCGCCGGTTATCCCCGGTTGGTGAAGAATCCAGGCAAGCGCCAGTTGGGGCAGGGTGCAGTCTTTATGCCGGGCCCTTTTGGCCAGTTGCTGAGCGACTTCAATTCCTTGCTGGGTAATGCGCTCGGCGTAAATTTCCTTGAAGGCTCCGCGGCTGCCGGTCGGCAGGTTGCCGGCATCCTGGTAGCGACCGGCCAGAACGCCCTGCGCCAGGGGGGACCAGGAAATAATGCCCAAATCATATTCCCGGCACATGGGTACAATTTCGTTTTCTATCCGCCGATCGAGCAAATTATAAGGCGGTTGCTCGCAGATAAATTTGGGGTAGTGGTATTTATCGGCGATCCACATGGCTTCCACCACTCGCCAGGGCGGGTGGGTGGAGCAACCGGTATATCTAATTTTGCCCTGCCGGACCAGCAGATCGAGGGCGGCCAGGGTTTCTTCCTGGGGAACGGTGAAATCGGTGCGGTGGAGAAAATAAATATCGATGTAATCCGTTTTCAGGCTACGCAGGCTGTTCTCGCAGCCTTCCAATATATGATGTTTGGAATTCCCCCTGTCATTGGGCCCGTCTCCCACGGGCAGGAAAACTTTGGAGGTGATAAAAACGTCCTTTCGTTTTCCATTGGCCGTAAGGGCTTCACCGATGACGCGCTCGCTTTCTCCCCCAGCATAAACATCGGCACAGTCGAGAATATTGATGCCGGCATCGATGGCTGCATCGATGATTTTAAAGGACTCGTTTTTATCGGTTTGATTGCCGAAGTTCATGGTACCCAGTACCAGTTCGGAAATTTTCAGGCCAGATCTGCCCAATCGTCGGTAATCCATTTAGCTTTTCTCTTTATGGTTTGTTGAGGCCATGACGCATCGACTGATGTAGTTAAGCCGTAATTAGCCGTGTTGTAATAAACCGGCCATCGATCGTAAAACTTTTAATAAAATATTCAGGCGATTTTTCTATTTCCCCGGCTCTCAGCTGTGATGCCTTTTTTTATAGTCGCAATAGACTGCTTAAAATGCAGTCGCATTAAATTTTCGGCCGCATCGGAATCTCTATCGCTGATGGCTCTGATAACGGACAAATGCTCATGAATCGTTTCGTTGGGAGGTCTCACCAATCCTTCCGAAGAGACCACCTGATAGCTGAAGCTGATAATGTTATAGGTCTGCAGGATATTTTTTAAGAATTCCTTGGCGGCAACGTCGACGACAAAATTATGGAAACTGCGATCCTCTCTGGAATATGCTTTGTTGTCATTGATATCCGAAGACGGATCGAATTGTTGAAAAAATTTGTTAAGCCGGTTTATCTGGGGATCGGTAATATGGCGAGCGGCCCGTCTGGCTGCCAGACCTTCCAAAACTTCCCGCAGCTCAAAAATGCTGACCATTTCCTGCATGGTGAACAAGCGTACAAAATAGCCCCGGCGCGGTTTGGCTTCGATCAGTTTTTCATGCTCGAGGTATTTGATGGCACTGACCAGTGGGGTTCGGCTGATGCCCAATTCACGGGCCAGCTTTTCCTGGCGGATTTTGTCACCGGGCAGGAGCTTGCGGTCGATAATCATGTTCTTGAGAATCAGATGAGCTTTTTGGTCTAAATTTTCGTGCTCTGCTCCCAGATTTACCATCGCAGCATCCTTTCTGTCGTACGCAGGCTAAACTCGGGAATCGTTAAAAAAAATATGGTACTAAATAGGAATGATTATCGTTTGTATTTTAAATATTGTATTTTGTATGCAAAATTTAATATCGTTTTTGAAAGGCTTTGTCAATAATTATTTTATTCAGTTATTCTATTCTTTCCAAAATGGCGGAAGTCTTAGTCTAAAATGGCAGGAGTCGGTAAAAATTGATGGGTCGATCTAAAAAGGCAGAAGCTGCAATCGTGACCGGTCAATCCGGGAATTGTTGCTTAAACGCTTCGATTTCTGCCTGCGGTGGCTCTCCCGTTCCCCGGGCAAAGTTTTCACACGCTTCGTAAACACGCAACAACCCGTTTTTATGATGATAGATTTCCACTTCTGCCGGTGATGGAGTGATAACATCCTCCGCCGTTTGGGTGAGATAAGGGGCGATCAGTTCGTTCCACGAGATTTTGGGACCTGTATTATTGAGGCAGCAATAGGCGGCCCGGATGGCGGCCCCCAGGGCGGCACTTTCCTTGATTTCAAATGAGCACACTTCAGTGTCGAACACCCGGGATATAACCTTGAGCAGGCCGCGGTTTTCCGATCCGCCGGCAGTAACGACGATGCTTTTCGGGCGCTGCCCCGTCCAGCCCGAATGCCGGTACATGGCCATGACCTGGGCCTCGGCCACCGCGCGTACATTGGCTTTTACATCGTCTTCTGAAAGTCCGCCGAACCTCAGCACTTCTGGTTCCAACACCAGGGGCGTGATCTCCGGCCTAAAATAGGGCAGCATAATCCGGCCGTTGTTACCGGGAGGTGTCTGGACCAAAATATTTGAAAAATCATCCCAGGTCAGCCCGTAACGGTCTTTCACCTGTTCGCGGGCCAGGCTGCCGTTTTTAAAACAGATGAGAAACATGTATTGGCCGTCGGCCGTGCCGAAGATGTGGCCGGTGGACCTTTGTTCATCCTTAAGTTGCCGTGTGTACCCGAAGTATGTGTCGCTGGTCCCCAGGCTGATGGCATGTGTTCGTGGTTCTCCAATCAAACCCAGTCCGACCAGACTGCAGGGGTTGTCGCCGGAGCCGACGATGACATCGGTTTGGGGATTGTAACCGTATCTTGCGACCAGAAAGGACGACACGTTGCCGACCACTTTATCTTTAACAAGCAGGGGCGGCAGCCGTTGTTCAAGTTCCGGTGCCGTGGCCTCCATGGATACCGGGCTCCAGCGGCCGGTTTGAATGTCGGCCAGGTTCGTCCCGAAGCCGTCCCCGGCGTCCACCGGTGCCGGGCTGCCGACCAGCAGCGAAGTCACAAAAGAACTGATCAGGGCAATGTGGGTGGTTTCCTTGTAGCCTGCGGGATTTTCTTTCCAGAATTTTCGAATCTGTGGTGCGGCAAACCTTTCGGTTGCAGCCGATCCGGTCAGCCGGGCCACATTGAGATCACCGCCCAGAGATTTGGTAATTTCCCGGCATTCTTTATTTGTGCTGGAATCCATCCAGATCGGAGACGTGTTTCTGGGAAAAACATCTTTCAATTGAACCGCTAAAGGTTTTGACGGTTCCAGCCGAGACAATGCCGTTATAAAGTTTTGATTCAGGTAAACCGTTCCATGCTGCTGGGCCGACACGCCGATGCCGCCTATTTTTCTGGATAGTCCCTTTTGGTTCAGCCAATCCAGCATGTCATCCAGGGCTTCGATCCACATTCGGGGATCGACATGCGCAACTCTGGGATCATCGCCAATGATCACCCCATCGGTGGTTTGATAGGACGGGTAGCAACTGTCGAAATGAATCGCATGCCGCTGGAGATCGCCGGTGGCAGGCTCGACGACAACAGCTGTCAGGCTCTGGGTACTGAGATCCAAACCGAGAAAGCAATTTTTAGCCATGGCAGGTTCCTTCAGTTCTTCTCAAAAATTTCAAAGGCCTAAATCTGATTGATAATGAAAACCAGCGCCGGCAGGACAATAACCAGCATGGCCGTGGTAAAAAACCAGCATGAATTGGCCAGGTCCAGATCCAAATCATAAATGGACGGTGGTATCAGGGCGTTAAACGCCACCGGCATGGAAGAAAGAATGATGACGACTTGGAGGGGCAGGCCGCCCTCGATCTTACCGAAGCCCAACAGATAGGCCAGTGAGGTCGCCAGGACCGGCACCAGGGCAAACTTAATGACGGACACCGAAACGCATTCCGGCAGGTAATCGCGTACCCGCCTGAATTTCATTGCCAGGCCAATGGACGACAACAGCATGATGGTTGCCAGCGGAACAAAAACGGAAATGACGGTTCGATAAAGCCCGGGCCTCGGCACACCGCTTAAATTCAGGATACCCCCCAGCACTATACTGGATAAGGCCACAAGGATGAACGGATCCCGTGCTAAATTTTTTAAGTGGTCTGAAACTTTTTCTGTATGGGTGCTGCTGCTGTAATATTTAGCAATGGGAAAACCTATTGCGTAATAGGACAACTCCTCAAATATCTTATAGATCGGAACCAGAGCAAAACCGGTTTCTCCGATAAAAACAAAGCAAATAAGGGCACCAATGGAGCCAATGTTGGTAAAAGAACCGCACCCGTAAAGCGCGCCTGTTTTTTTAGGCGCCAGTCTGAGAATGCGCGCAACCCCAAGGGCCAGTGCACCCCCGGTCAGCAGGGCGAAAAGACCGACAAAGGGCAGCGCAATCAGACCGACATTTTTTATACTGACGACCCAGATGGCGCCCACAATCGCCACCGGATTCAAAAAAAGCAGGGCGACTTTCTGAAGCAGTTTTCTAAGTTCGTCAATCGGGATCGGCAGCTTGATGAGTTTGCGATTGACAAGGATTTGAAGGATATATCCCAGAGCCAGTCCGAAAATGATAATTCCGAATGAATAGACAAACTTCGCCAAAATAAACCTTTCGCCCGAACCTGTTATGTCGGCCGGGGGCTCCTATAATTGCGATTATCGATACCTGAATTGCTTGAATAAAGGCCTATACAATAGGAAGCCGCACTACTGCAATAGATTTTCGATTGGCTTTCCAGTCATTCTCGGTTCAATTGTGTTATCGCGCCTGACTCAAATCAAACTTATTGGAGAAAGTATTGACAAAGGGGTGTATTGCAATTAAAAATTTTTTTCGGATAATAAAAGAATGGACACCTTGAACCGACTCACAGGAACGGAGGTCGTTTAAAATGATAACCAGAGCAGAACAAACAGAAGCACAGAGGCATGCAGCTGAAATGATCCGCCGGGCGGGAATTACTATAACGGATGCTGAGGCGAACAGCATCGAGGTCGTTGATTTTGGACTGAGCAATCTCGAGCGAGAAGGTGTCCAGGTTCTGACCCTGGTTCAGACCGAACGCATCAGCGTTAAGGTGCTGGTGCTGCTTCCCAACCAGACCGAACCCGAACACTGGCACCCGCCGGTGGGAAATGACCCGGGCAAGGAGGAAACCGTGCGCATCATCGCGGGAACTGTTTATTTTTACATTCCGGGTGAAGACACCTTTAAAAAGGGATTTATCGTCGAAGGTAAGGATGATTGCTACACCATGCGAAAGGAAGTCGTCATGCAACCCTCCGATCAAATCACCCTGGCCCCGGGTGAAAAACACTGGTTTCAGACCCGTGAGACCGGAGCGGTCATGTACAGCTTTTCAACCATTGCGCGGGATGCCCTGGATCAGTTCACCGATCCGAAGATTGTCAGGATTACCGAAGTCGTAGATTAAGAAGTCAGAAGACAGAGGTCAGAAAATGATAAGGATTCCCTTTGGGGGGACCGGGTTAAACGAACATAACCAATTGTGTTTTCTCATTATTTACGGCCCAAGATATGAGAACATGCAGTTGCTATGGCCCATGTGTTTTCAATTATCGGAAGGAGATGCGCTGTCAATCGGAATTTCATCGGCAAATGGCCGTTTTTTTGACTGATTTGGATATAGATCACCGGCTCAACTTTCGCCGGTTTTTATTTAGAGATAGGAATCTAAGGGATAAATCGGATCGGCGACGTAATCAGCGGATGTGCTTCGAAATGGCATATCAAAACTGAACACTACTTGCCCTATGGCACACGAAAAATTTGGGATTGGCAAACGGAAGATGCATTTTTCCAAAGGGTAGATGGATAGACGTTATATAAAAAAGCAGTTAACGACTGGCCTGGGTGACCAAATCAGGCAACAGTGATATGGCATAAAGCGGCAGATTGAAAATTTTTCCATCCTTTTTTAAATTAAAGGCTTTTACTTATTCCACGAGAACATAACAGCCCCCAGGGCTAAAAATGCCAGT
>JAIVWA010000048.1:0-6584 GCA_049190255.1 Gammaproteobacteria bacterium
GCCGTTTCAAGCAAATTCCGGATTTCTAAAGATACGGGTTTAGCGGAAATGGGCCCTGATTTTCGGGCGATGGCGTTTAGCAGCCGGATCGGCAAAGGTGTAAATACACCTTTATATGTCAAGTGGTTCTTTGAGTTCATACAGACAAAGGCGACAATTTTTATAAATCAGGCGAATTAAAGTCTGGACAAGGGCTGTCGAACACCAGATCTTTGCCACTAAAATGATAGAATTCCAATTTATCGAGCATCCAGCATCGAGCATCCAGCATCGAGTATCGAGTATCCAGTATCGAGCATCCAGCATCCAGCATCCAGCATCGAGCATCCAGCATCCAGCATCCAGCATCCAGTATCGAGCATCGAGCATCACAGCATCGAGTATCGAGTATCCAGTATCGAGTATCGAGCATCACAGCATCCAGAACCGGGCTGAATCACCCTTCTTGCCGTAGCCAAATACATCATCGCCCCACAGAAACAGCTTGTTTAACCAGGGTGCGTTATTGATTCCCCAGCGGATCCCGTCATGAAGCAGGCCGGGCGGCTTGTTGAAGGGACAGGTCCGGATGCAATTGGAACAATCGGTATGGTTATCCGCCCAGAAATTGAGACAGGTTTCGGCATTGATATGCCAGGTCATGACCCCCTCACGGTTGGAGATATTGTGCGGCTTATCCGTCGGCTCGCCAAACATAATGCTTTTGCTGGGACATTTTTTGGCGCATTGCTCACAAATCAGGCAAAAATCCCGCACCCCGAATTCAATCGGTTTATCGGGAATTAACGGTAAATCCGTCAAAACTTTGGCCAGGCGTACCCGGGGTCCGTATTGCGGGGTTATCAGCAACCCGTTGCGGGCAATTTCTCCCAGCCCGGCATCGATGGCGATGGGAATGCTGCAGGCGGTATCATTGCCGCAGGGGATGGCCTGATAGCCCAACCCACGGATATACTGGGCCAGCAACCCGGCGGTGAATGCCATTTTCGAATAACCCAGGCCGGTGGCAATGGATGCCGGTCCGGCCGGCGAACACCGAATGGCGTCGTAATTCATTTCCACGGCAATGGCGATAGCATATTTAAATTCCTCCGGAACAACATTGGCATCGGTTTTGCCGCCTTCCGGGGTCAGTAAATAGGCCGGAGAGTAAATCCACCTGCGGTCCAGTTTACATATACCCGCCAGGGAGGCGCCGAATAAGGCCGCCGTTTTTTTGACTCTTCGGGTGTTGGTCTTAGGGTCGTCGATTTTAATTTTCAGGCCGGATGGGGCGCGGGGATATCCAAATTTGCCGTCCCAATCCCAGGCGTAAAACCCCGTACGACCGCCGCGAACTCCCAGGGCGAATTCCCTTTCCAGGCGCCAGGAAGCATTGATCGCCGATATATCAGATAATCGATAACCGGGTTTTTCCCGGGGCTCGATCGCTGTGAAATAGAATTTTTCCCCCAGGTCCCTCATCTCCGGGTCCCAGAACGGACGCTTGAACATTTCATTTTTCTGGTCATAGGGTTCAACATTGCCGATTAGATAGCGGCTGGCTCCCTGGTCAACAAAATTAACACTTCTCATTTTCAACAGGCCTCATCAATTTTGGTTCCGGCTTATCCGGGCCAGGATGTCAAATAGACTCAATCATCCGTTCTTCCAATTTTTCTGCAACTTCCATCGCTTCCTGCATATTGGGAATGCCGTTCCGGCCGCCGTATTCTCTGCAGGATAAAGATGCTACTGCCACCGACAATTTGACCGCGCGGTGCAGATCAAATCCTTTTGCCAGGGCCAGAGCAAAGGCTGCGTGAAAATTGTCCCCGGCGCCAATCGTATCAATCGCATTCACCGCGGGCGCGACAACCTGATAGAGTGTATCAGCACTATAATAATAGGCGCCTTTCTCACCCCGGGTAACGATTAATTTGCCGGCCACCCTGCGATTTAATTCAGCCAATTTCTGATGGAACCTTAAGTCACCGAAATTCAACCTGTCAGAATCCAGGAAATCAGAAGAGGGAATGAAATAATCGGCGGTATCCATGATATCTTCAATGCCCGGGCGCCATCTTTCGCAATCGTAAACCAGCTTGATATTGTCCCCCCCGGCGGCTTTTAACTGCCTGCCCAGATAGGTGACTTCCGGATCCAGCAGCACAACCTCTGATTCGGCAGCCAGATTTTCGATCCCTTGATCAATGGTAATCCCGGGCAAGGCATTGCGTTCGTATATAATGGTGCGCTGACCGCTGGCGGCGGTCACAAAAACATAGGCTACCGGTGTTTTTCCGTCCCTGACAATTTCGATATAATCCGTGCCCACACCGAAGTCTTTCAGCCTTTTCAGGCAAAAGCGGCCTTCGTCGTCATCACCGAGTTTGCCGGTATAAGCAACCTTTCCGCCCAGGCGGGATATGCAGCAGGATGCCGTACCGCCCTGACCGCCGCCTTCTGTCAACCGAAACTCCAGGGGCACTTTCCGGTTCTCTTCCGGAAACTGATTGATAACGGCAATATAATCCAGACAGCTTCTTCCGATCACCCATACATCAATGTTTTTCATAATTATTTCACATGAGATTACCGGTTGTCAGTCCAATTTGGGAGTTCATTAGTTTCAATCAGGAGAGCATATCGGAATGAGGCCTGGTTGTCAAAATTAGCAAGGCCAGGCCCTGAATTTAAAACTGTTTACGAAGGCGAGGGTTGTCAAGTAGGAAGCATTAATTAGAATTGGGGTGCTCTGTTTTCAGAGTACCTGGGACGGTAACTTAGCAAAACAGAGATTCATGGCATGATATGCTGGGCTATATCCACCGGCAAGTATACCGGATTTGCTAGGTTCTACTTTAAATCAGGCAATCCGCTGGTGAGAAACCAGTTTTCCTTTTCCTTGTCGTATTCCCATAACTGTCGGTGAGTGATATTATTGACAATCAACCCATTTTTTTTAAAGTATTGAACTTCGGCAAATATAAGGACCTGCGACTTGTCCGCGGAAGGAAGAAAGCGTTTAATCGTGTAAGACGTAACCTTGAACTGCTTAAGATGTTCTATTTGGGAGGCAATCTCCGGGTCCTGCTGATTTTTCAAAAAAGAGCTGGCCATGTCAAAGTCCGACCATCGAATTGCCAGCTCATACGAATCCGCTGCCTGCTCGAACTTATCCATTGTTTTCATTTCAGTTACTGAAGCACAGCTGACGGCCAGGATCGAAAACCCAAGTATGATTAGTTTCAATTTGACCATGGAGACCTCCGGTTTTTACTGTATAACCTGGATTTTGCACGAGTCGGAGGCTTTCATACTTCTCATTAATTTTCATGCAAGATTCAGGTTTGAGATTCTGCTCCCTACTTTTAAGCGAGAACCCGATCAAAAGTCAAGCCCCTGCAATTACCGTCGGAAGTATTTAAAGCGTCAGTTTCAAACCCCAGCGATTGAGTTTGCCTGTATCGCGGCCGGCCAAATCAATGACGCGAAGGATCCAGGTTCCTTGCGCCGACTGGCCCAGCAGTGTTTTCATTGCCGTAAGGTTTTCCTGCGAGTATGTTTTAATCAGATTGTCCTGGCTGCCGCCACTGCGATCGTGCAGTAAAATTTCACCCCCCGATGGCGCTGTCAGCATTACCTGCAAATCGCCCACCCAGGTATGGGTAATATCGACCCATACATTGACACCGCTTATATCTCCTGCAGTTACGATATCGATACTGTCAGAGGCACCCTTAGGATCATTATCCGGTATGGCAATTGACGGAGTGCTTTCCGGTTCGATGTGCCGGGTGGATGTGAGTTGGATTGCCAGGTCCCAGCGCCGCAGTCTCCCGGTGTCAATGCCGGCATGATCGGATACCGTGAGCTGCCAGTCACCGGATGCCGATTTGCCGTTTAACCGTTTTAGATTCGGCGTCGTTTGAACATCGTAAGTTTTGACCAGATCGTTGGTGCTCGCCCCGGTGCGATTGTGGAGCACGACCTCTGTATTATCAGGGGCGGTTAATACAACGCGAAGGTCGCCGATGTAGGTATGGGTGATGTTGACGCCGACTTTTAGATTGTCGATTATTCCCCCTTGAGATATCGGGATGATGCTGTTCACGCCATTGGCGTTGTCATCGGGAACAGCCAAATCAGGAGCGGCTTCTTCGTTAATAACCTTTTTTTCTGATTCTCCACTCAAATGGGCCAAATATACCAGGGCAAACTCCTGGGGCCCATGGGGGATGTTTGAGCCCACCACCTGAAGCGTCCAGCTACCCGGCGACGGATTTGGTATATGGATCACTTCGACGTTGTTTTTGACGTCCATCGTCAGGGAGCCACCGGATGTCTGGTTGCCCACAAAGCGTTTGCCGTCAGGGGCGATGAGAATCAGGTTGAGATTATTTACCAGCGCTGACCCGGGATAGTCGCTGTAAGCCATCACCACGCGAAGCGGGACAGCGGCTGATTTAACATCGATATCCGCTGTGTAAACCTCTCCCGTGCGCAGTCCCGGCGTGATTTCGATAAACGCGCGCGCAGTCGTCCCAGGCGGCGCCAATACTGCATCCAGATTTACGCGACCATAGCCTTGATCATTGTCGACCACCGCTCCGGGTGTGCCATATCCGGCCAGTCTTTTGGCCCCGGCAATCAGGGTTGCTTTCAGCAGTGCGGCCGATGGATTCTTAATGGCGATATGGGTGCGTAAATATTCGCGAATCAAGCCAACGGCCCCGGCAGTCAGCGGCGTCGCCATGCTCGTACCGCCCATGTAGTAATAAAGTCTGCTGGGTGGATACGCAGACCAGGCCCGATTGTTAGCGGCGATCATGGTGGAGCGGGTTGACAGAATAAAGGTTCCGGGGGCGACCACCTCCGGTTTAACGCGACTGTCGCGGGTCGGTCCCCGGCTGCTGAAGGCGGCAACCTGATCTGCATTATTGGCCATGGGATCGCTGCGATACGGTGCCACGGGATAGTCCGAAGGCCACCAGTCCCCATAGGTATTGGTGTTGAAGGCTGTGCGTTCATTTTCGCAGGCGCCGACGGTGATACAATTTTTTGCCGTAGCGGGTGACGTCACACTCATGGGGTTGATTTTCCCATCCCCGTCCTGATCCGTGCCGTCATTGCCGCAGGCCACCAGGACACAAAAATCCTTGTGTTCCCAGACGAAACGATCCAGCTGCTCGCTTTGGCTGTCGTATTCGCCGGGGGCACCGCCGCCCCAGGAATTGGAATGAATGCGCGCCTTTTGCCGATAGGCATCGGAAAACAAACGGGTCAGGTCCAGAGGAATTCCGCTTAATAGATATCGTCCGTACTGTTGATAATCGGCGGGGTTTTTCCATTTCATTTCCTGTTCGATAGCCTGGAATACCAGTTTGGCTTTGTAGGCCAGCCCCCGGATAGGCGTTGTATGGCCGGGGAGATCGAGACTGGCCGACCCATTGCCCAGCACGGATCCGGCCACATGGGTGCCGTGGCCGCTATCCAGATCTGCGGCGCCGTCATCTCCGCCGGGATTGTTCACATAGGATGCAAAATCCCTGGTAATGGGATAACTGATAGTCGCTTTA
Organism: Gammaproteobacteria bacterium; assembly: GCA_049190255.1. Classification (GTDB taxonomy): domain Bacteria; phylum Desulfobacterota; class Desulfobacteria; order Desulfobacterales; family JAFDCJ01; genus JAFDCJ01. Next base: position 5,562 of record JAIVWA010000048.1, read on the forward strand.
ATGCGGCCGGCAAAATCCTTGTGGATCGTTTGGGTGTCGGCCGTATCGATTCCGGTATCGCAGACCGCAATCACCTCACCCTTGCCGCTCAGGCCCAATTCAGCGGAACCCAATGTAGCGCGGGTTCCCATAATTTTCTCGGCCATGTCATTTGAGGTTCGTTTGAAAACGCGTTGGCGGATAAAACGAACACCATGAATGGCCGATAATTCCCGCAACCGCTTGGCCGCGGCCACTCCGCCTTTAGGATCTTCGATCACAACCAGGGCCGCTTTCCTGTCCTGGTCTTTGATTTCAAAACCCAGCTTTTTAATACCGGAAAGCGCGGCGGCGAGGTCTTTGCCGGAAAAAAATTCAACTGCGTAAAAGCCCGGTAAAACCTTTGTTCGCGGCAATCTTTCGACAACATCGCCCGATTTTGTTCCCGGCCGGGCCAACACCGAAGGCTCGATACGATCTTTGTGGGATAAATGCCCTACCCAGCGCACAAAGGGTAGCGCGCTGATGCGGGCAATGGTTTTGGCATCCGCTCGTACAACGTAGGTAAAGTTGCCGTGCGGAACGCGAGGCTCGCCACCGGATTTTTTAATTTCCTTCAGCCATTTCTCCTTAATCGGTCCGATAAACTGGACCAGATGGTGGTGGGGGGCTGTGGAAAGTCGTTTTATTCCCTTGTATGCAGGATGGGCGCGTAATTTCCCCTTGGCGTCGATGCGCGGTTGCTTGGTATCAATGGTTCGCTCGCCAGCATGAATCGTATATAGATCGGTTATATCCTCGACCGGGTAGCTTTGGGTAATATAAGCAATTTTCTCCTCGGCCATCTCTACGATTACAAAACCCTCATACCTTGCCACAACCTGATAGGTTTCGGCCAGCCGGTCTTGCTCGGCTCCCGTGCCGAATACTTTTAATATTTTTCTCATGGTGGTTCTCCTTTCCTGTCAGCTTTATAAGCGGTATAAAACATATTAAGACCTGCTGCCTGCCATGACAACCCGTGGTGGTTTGATTATAGTCAGG
>JAIVWA010000048.1:6594-13678 GCA_049190255.1 Gammaproteobacteria bacterium
AATAGTGTCCAAAAAATCGACTTATTTTTAGAGTTAATGACGAGGTCTGAAATTACGTATTCTAAAGCATATTTGCATTGGATGTGTCAAGCAGACCCTGGCAGGCTTGACAAAAAGGCCGGCCAAGGTATATAGCCCCAGGCAATCATTTCCAGGGAAATGCCTTTTGAAGACGGGGTGTATTTTTTCACCCGATCGCAGACAGGTTCGGGATATAGTGGTTGTCAAACAAACGTTCCCTTATTCGAACGTTTGTTTGTTACAACCACTTATACCGCAAATCCGTATTTTGGAACATAATTATGACAAGCGGTATAAAAACCATGCTGATATTTGATTTTGACGGTGTATTAATTAACTCGCTGGATGAAGTGGTGTTGACTACTTACAATGCCGCCACAGGCAATCTTGGTACTTCCCTGGCACAAGTTCCGGTTGACCTCCTGCAGGTGTTTAAGAACAACCGTTTCCACGTTCAGCCGATCGGCGATGCCATTGCGCTAATGAACTGGTGTCTTATTAATCGGCAAAAAGATTCGCAAAAAATTCTCACCCAGAAAGAATACCAGACAACTGTCCAGAACTCAGATATGGCCCTGAGCGATAGAACCAACCTGATCTATGATACCCGCAAGCGCTTTATCGACAAAGATATAGAGCGTTGGTTGGCCCTGCATCAAACCTATCAGCCTTTGTGGAATGAACTGATAAGACGCAAAAATTACCCGTTTGTCATCCTGACCAACAAAAACCATGACGCCACCTTGCGGCTCTGCCGCCATTTCGGCCTTCAAATAAATGCTGATGATATATACAGCGGAGATCATGGCGTAACCAAGATCGAGAATATGCTGCGGATTCAGGAGCGCTTCGGCCAGCTGCAATTTTTTTTCATTGATGATTCCGTAAAAAATCTAAAGGAACTCGATCATCATTTCAACCGGGGTAAAAAGGTGCTCTCGCTGGCTTTGGCGACCTGGGGCTACCTTGGGGCAGAAGACGCCAGATTGGCACCGGAATCTGGATATCCGGCTTTTCAGCAAACCGATGTGGTTCGACTTTTAGACATTTCAAATTCTAATCATTTGATTTGAATTTAGATACATGAATGTGTTACGAACAGCTTGGTGGGGAGTGATCTAAAATAAAATGACTTCGACATTCTCGTAAAACGCTGTGGGATACAGCCGCAAAGGTGTTAAAATTTTAAAATATGAGGAGGACCGCGATCGATGAATGAGACAGAAATTTTAAGCCGGGTTTCACTTTTCTCCCATCTGAAGAACAGGGATCTGAAACGAATCGCCAAACTGAGCCGTCATTGCACCTACCCCAAGGGAGAAAAGATCATCAGCGAGGGTGAGCAAGACGGAAGGCTTTTTGTCATCCTTAGCGGCGAAGTGGAGGTTGTCAAAAATTTAGGCCAAAAAGGCGAAAAATGCCTGCGAAGACTCGGCGCTCTCTGCTATTTCGGTGAGATGGCCCTGATTGATGATTTTATCAGATCAGCCAGTGTTGTTGCCCGGAAAGATACCCGGGCCCTTTGCATCGATCAATGGGACCTGCGCAAAGAAATCGTAAAATATCCGGTTTTGGCTATCGAGTTGCTGCAAATGCTGAACAGACGCCTCCGGGCGCTTGAAAAAAGCTTTGCAAATACGATTGGCACGTTTTTGCCTATATGTGAGGATTGTAAAAAAATAAAGGATCAAAAGGGCCGTTGGATATCGATAGAAGAATATATTACGGATCATACCGACTCTGAATTCAATCACGAAGTCTGTCCGGAGTGCACGGATAAACTTTGTCCCGCACCCTGACAGAAACAACCGGAAGCTGCTTACCATGGATTACATAAGATTCTCTCATTTATTGAATTAGTTCTTATTGCTAAATATGCAGCAGCGGTTTCTACCCTGTCTTTTTGCCTGATATAAAGCATTATCGGCCCTCTTTATTGATTCATCCAAGGAAACTTTTGCACCTGGTTTCAATGATGCGATTCCAAAGCTCATCGTGGAATGAATATAACTATTTTCATGACTAATCTTTAATGAATCAATTTTCTTGCGGAGTCTTTCAGCTAAATCCCAGGCACCCTCTTTTTCAGTCTCCGGTAAAATAATAGCAAATTCCTCACCACCATATCGGGCCACTTGATCTGACTCTCTTAATTCATTTCTGAGACAACTGGCGATGGTTTTAATCACCTTGTCACCCGCAAGATGACCATGTGTGTCATTGACCGATTTGAAAAGATCAATGTCCGAAAAAATAATCGATACAGGATGACCATATCTTTCCGACCGTGATAATTCCTGCTGTAACAACTCTCGAAAACGCTGGTGGTTATATAAGTTGGTCATGCTATCTCGTTCAACTTGTTGTCTGAGAAAGTTATTCTCTTGTCGCTGTTCTAAAAGATTGTTTATTAATTCTGTTGAGAGATTTATCAATTCAGCTTGTGCTGTTTCCAACAATTTTGCGTAATCTTTTTTGTCCTTTAATTCGATTTCAAATATTGGAAATATATCTAAAGCCTGCTGATTGACATCCTGCCCAATTCTATGGATGTCTACCATTTCGTCAAAACCATAGACTTTTACCCAGTGTTGAATCGTCGCCAAGTTCAAGCCCATATCTGAACCATTGAACAGCTCAATATATAATGATGACAGATGAAGAATTTTCGTTAAAGTGATTATATCATCACGGGAACTGCTTAGCTTTTCGGGATAATGATGATATCCGATCGGAGTATAAAACGTATCAGGCAATCCCCAGGACTTAGTTAGATACTCTCCAACCTCCATGTGGCTAAATCCGAAAATTTGGCTTTCGGCTTCATGAGTTTGGCATCCATACTTTTCAAGCTCCACCATCACAAGATCGTGTTGTTTTGGCCTACAGGTGCTTAAGGTGAGCGTGCCTATGTTTTGAAGTAAACCCAAAAAAAAGATGTCATCTGAAAAACCCCGAAAAATCTTTTCGCCCAGCAGTTTGACGGCAATGGCTCCGATCAGAGATTCTTTCCAAAAACGAGTGTGATCAAAGGTTTTTGATACTTTAGAATTAAATTTATTTACCAGTGAAAAGCTGAGAGCTAAATTTTTTACGCTATTGATGCCAAGCATCTTGATGGCATGACTCACTGAGGTGATTTTAGTGGGCAAGCTGTAAAAGGAAGAATTTACGATTTTCAATACCTTAAGGGTGAGCGGAGGATCGGTTGATATAATCTTTCCGATTTCATCTATATCCGGATCCTTTTTCTGGACTGCTTCCAATATTTTAATAGCAATCCCAGGCAGGGTAGGCAAATCGTCGGTCTTTTCAAAGATGGTTTCTAACAACTCTACGTTTTCCATTAAAGCTCCCAATTATATATTTTGATGATGTCTTTGAAATCCGGAGATACTTTTAAGCCGATCGTTATCTTTGTCATATTTTTTTTTATATCATAAATTTGTTTAATGCAACTTTTTGTTAACTTTACCCATTGCTTGATTCCTGCCTTTTCTAAAACTGATCATATTGAGAAATAAATTACCTGTTTTTAGGCACTTTCCCCCATAACGATTCGCTGCACCCCGAATGCCATTAAGTTAACTGACTATTATTACACGGATTTATTCATTTTTTTTTAATAGCTATAATTTGCACGCTTTTTGCTTCCCTTGCATCTTACTCAGTGTGGAACAAGAAATAGTAGTTGGCCGAATAATGCTTTTTAAAACCTTAGCTCAAAGAATGGGTTTTATGACGGCAGGCTTAAAAATTTTAAGGGTAAGAATAATTTGATATTGAAAAAGCAACCCCCGATCAAAAATGAGATTGTTTAAAAAAAATAGATCGCTTGTTTTAAGCCCAAAAGGCTTTACCTTATTGGAATTATTGCTGGCTATAGTCTGCATAGGCATACTGGCAGCAATAATAGCCCTCTAATACGATAAGGTGCAGGAAAAACTTCCCAGGAGGTTTTAGCTAAAATTCGACAAGCAGCATGTCATTGTCGATATCGCCGACAATGAGCTTAAACGACATGGGCATTCGCGCCAAAATTTCAAGAATGTGGGCACCAATCGGAGTGATATCCTTGTCCCCGTTCTTTTTTTTGGTCATTATTAAACCTAAAACCTCAGCGGATCAATCAAGTTGCCTGGGTTACTGGACACATAGAAACAGGGGACTATAGGATGTTCCCTATTACATCAAATTCCTCTCCAAATCCTGACAAATGGGTATTTGCCTCTTAACCCGCGCCTTTTTATTTTTTTACCCGCACAATCCTTCCTTCAACCCGGCTCTCAATCACCTTTCTTGAACGAATCGTATCGACGATGAGTTCACGCAGCGGCAGCCCGGTATATTCGGCCTGTTTGCCGATAAACATTTTATATCCGTCCCCACCGGATGCCAAAAAGTCGGAAATCGCCACCCGGTAGATATGACCGGGTTTGAGTGGTTCCTTATCTTTGCCCACCTCTACCTCCTCGATCGCTTTTCCACGCACCTTAAATCTGATTCCGGAAACATGTAAAAATCCGCCGTCTTCATCTTCGCGGGTCCCCATTACCGACCGGGTAAGAGCCTGCAGTACCTCCGCGCCGGTTAATTCGATTACCACGATCTCATTGGCATACGGCATTGTTTTAAATACATCTTCCAGGGTGATGGGGCCTGCATCGATGCTGGCCCTCAGACTCCCGCTGTTTATCAGCGCTATCCGGGCACCGCTATACTCTCGTACGATGTCGGTCACAAAGTTTCCTAAATTTGTTTCCTCATACCGAATCCGTTCGCGTTCGGCATCCAGGAATACTTTGGATTCGCCGATCACTTCCTTAAAACGGGCATCCAGTTTGACCCGATACCTGGCAATGATTCCATCGATTCGCGGATCGACTTTTATTTCCGCGGTCACCGGCAGATAACTGTTTGACACGAGGTGGGCTTTTTTCGATATCGGATCGATTTGCAGATCGATGCGGCCCAGGTATTTGCCCTTTTCAAAGGCTTGGAATATCGGTACACCACCGACCTTGCGAAAAGGTGATAACAGGATTTGATCATGCCCTCCGATAATTGCCGTCAGTTCGGGAACAGCGGTGGCAATGGCACGGTCGGTTTTGTGTTTGCTGTGAGACAAAAGGATAACCGGCCCCCGATCCTTGACCTCCTCAAATACCCTTGCGACGGTTTGCACCGCGTCCAATATATCGACTGCTTGAACATTTTCGGGTTTGGTGGTTGTCAGCAGCGATTTTGTGGTGGCGCCGATAATACTCAAAGATATCTTGTCAGTGAGCTTGAGCGAAACATAAGGGGCGCATAACAGCTTTTTTGTATCTTTTTTAACGATGTTTGAACTGAGAAATGGAAAGCGCGCTTTTTGCTTGAGATCCATGAAATTTTTCAGGCCAAAATCAAATTCGTGATTCCCCACCGTCATCGCATCCACCCCCATGGCGTTGAAACATTCCACATCGGGATGGCCCCGAAAAACGGTTGACATGGGTGTTCCCTGCAAAATATCACCCGCGATCAGCAAAAAGGTTCGAATGTTTTTGATTCGGTTTTCCTCACGAATCGTTTCGATGAGAGTGGCCATGCGTGCGACCCCGCCCACTTCTTTTTTCCCAGTGTCAGTTCTAATTTTAAAAGGTGAAAGATAGCCGTGAATATCGTTAAAAAATAATACCGACACATTGATAGGATTTTGAGAACTTGCAACCGCCGGGCTTTCAAATCCGGCGATGGCCACCGTTAAGGTCAGGATTATTATGAAAGCGCGAAATCTGAATCGACGCATTTGGATTCCTCTTTTTTTGTTTGGCACCTGTTCCATATGTAGATGTGGCCGGGTTACTGCACGTGCATTAGAATTTATCGTAATGTAAGAAAAAAAAAGATATTTCCAAGTCGATCTAAAAAATTATCCCGGCCGGCATCATCTGTAAATATTCTTTTGCGGTCGATGCCCCTGGCGATTGTAGGATGAAAGGCACCCGAAACATCTATTCTCGATCGGCGCGGCATCCAATTCGAGTATCATTGTTTAATCTTCACATCAACTTATAATCTAATGTACCTAATTTCTCGATGTTTATGATAACTTCTAACTTAGTTATGGATGTCCCGAAAGTTGGCCTACACCTCTCCGGTTTTAAGCGGCGATCTCAAAGCGTCCCGGAGGTCTCCTTATCTTTTAATTCCGGATGTCGTTCATAAAAACCTGATAACTCATCTAACGGTGTTTGACAGTCTGGACATTTCAAGTCCTCGCAGTCTTTCTTGTAAAAAGGCTTTATACATTTTGGGCACATCAATACTTTTTTTTCATCCTTTGCTTTCTTTTCTGCCTCAATCGTCTTTTTCCGGAAAGAGGACCAAATAAAAAAAGCACCTAAAATAATAAGTCCTCCACCAAATGGCCATCTAATGCCTGTGAAGTCGACTTCGCGATTTAAATATGTGCTATAGAAAGATGGGTTTATGATTATCAAAACCCCAAGCAACCCCCATACAGCACCCATCAAGATGTAAAATATCCTATTCATAAATTAGTTCTCACATGGTGAAGTGTTCTGTTCCGATACAATTCTCTTGATTTCATCGTAAATGGTTAAAGCACCACTGCTTAAATATCCCCAGCCTTTTGGGGGGGCGGTTTCCACGAAAAATCCATATGTAAAATCAACGATTGCCCCAGAATATGGTGCGGCAATAAAAGCGGCTGATACAGCCGAAGGTGTAGCAGATATGGCAGCAGCTCCTGCCAAAGGGGCTGTCACACTAACAGCAGCCAAACCTAATGCTGTTTGCGCAAGTGGGTGACCATGCATTGCAATTTCAGCGGTTGCCTTCGTCGCTTCACCAACTGCATATGCACCCCCTTTAGTACCCTCTACAATTGCCTTTTTAATACCTGGGAGGATATCAGAGAATTCTAACCCTAACGGATCAATCAGATTCACCGGATTATTTAGAACATATCCGAATAGATCGGTATCGCCCCCGGCAAAAAGGATAGGATCCTTCGCAGTCCACCTCCCGATATCCGGATCGTAGTCACGGTAGCCAA
>JAIVWA010000049.1:0-13583 GCA_049190255.1 Gammaproteobacteria bacterium
GGCCTGTCAATAATGATAATACCGTTCTGGCCGCTGGTCTCTGGCATCTGGTCGCTGGTTTCTGGTTATTGGATACTCGATCCTGGATACTCGATATTTTGATGATTCAATACACTAAGCACTCGGCTCGAAGCAACGGTATAAAATAAGATATTTTCCTTATTAAAATCCGCAATCCCAAATCCAAAATCCCAAATCGAATGAACCCGCAACTCGCAACCCGTAACCCGCAACCCGGATCACAAATTCTGCGCCAACGTAATGATGTCGGATTTTAATTTTGTCAGTGTCGTTTCGACCTGGAACCCGGCGGCGCTGGCATGGCCGCCGCCTCCGAAAGAGCCGGCGATGGTCGCTACATCAACGCTTCCATCCGAACGCAAGCTCACATGGTAACGGCCGTGGCTGTCTGAATTTGTTTTACCGTTTTTTTGTTCCTGGATCAAGGCTGCGACTTTGACGTCTTCGATACGTCTGGCATAATTTATCATTCCGTCAACATCCTCAGGATTGGTTCCGGTTTCTTCAAACATGGCGTCGGTGACCGTCATAACCGACAATTTACCGTTATCCGATATTTCAATTGAATCAAGGGCCAGATTTAATAGCTTTATGCGACCCAGTGAGTACGTACCATAAACGTGCCGGGCAACATTATGGGGTTCAACCCCCAGTTCCGCCATTTCCCGGCTGATGGCAAAGGCGGCCTGGTTGGTGCTTGAAAAACGAAACGATCCCGTATCGGTTAAAATACCTGTATATAGGGACGTTGCAATGGCTTTGTCTATGGGCACGTCCAAGGCTTTGATAAGCCGGTAGACAATTTCAGCCGTGGAACAGGCCATTGGATCGATGAGCTGAATATCGCCGAAGCCGGTATTGGAAATGTGGTGATCGATGTTGATCACCATCGGTATCCGGCTGACGGTGGTGCTGGCCTCGCCAATGCGCGGCAGGTCGCCGCAATCCAGGATGAGTGCCACATCATAGGTGTTTGCTTTTTTAATATGCCTGACGATTCGTTCCACCGAAGGCAAAAATCGATAGACAGCCGGAATCGGACTGGCGTTGTAAATGGTTGTTTTTCGGCCCAGTTTGCCGATGGCCAACCCCAGGGCCAGAAGAGAACTGACGGCATCGCCGTCCGGTTCCGAATGTGAGGCCAGCAAAATATGGGTGGCCTCTTTAATTTGATTGCTGATCTGGTCCATTTGAGGTTTTTATTTTTTCAAGCAATTGATCGATATGAGACCCATAATCAAAAGAGTCGTCATAAAAAAATTTTAAATCCGGCATATAGCGCAAACCAAGTTTGGCTGCAAGGTTTCTTTTTATAAATCCGCGGGCGCTTTCAAATCCCTTGGCTGCATCTCCCAATCTTTTTTCATCACCTGAGACAACAAAATAAATACGCGCCAGCCTTAAATCGGGCGACATTCTAACCTTTGTAATGGTCGTCATACGCAGTCGGGGGTCGTGGATACTTTTTTTTATTAAGTCCGACAGGGTTTCCTGAATTAACCCGCTGACCCTATCAGCCCGGGAAAAAGACGTCATAAATGAATAATTTCCATTTCCGTATCGATGATTTCCGCCAGCCCCAGATCTTCGGCCATATTGAAAATCTTGTCAATTTTTGAATTTATCAGCGAGGCGTCATTGCCGACCAGTGAGAAACCGATTTCCGCTCTCTGATAAATATCGTTTGATCCCACCTCGGCCGCTGAAATATTAAAATTGTTGCGCAACCGGTTGATCATTGATTTAACCACCTTGCGCTTGCCTTTCAAAGAACGGCAATCATGCAGCCTCAGGGTAATCAGTCCTGTTCCGACAACCATGTTCGTTAATAGTTAATAGTTATTAGTTATTGGTTAATTGATGGGCACAATTTGTAGCCAAACGTTTTAACGAGAATCTAATAACAATTATCGAATAACAAATAACGTTATTCTCGTTATACCTCGGTCCATCTAATTTAAGTTGTCGCGCTTTCCGAGGCGTAGGATCCACGAGCCGGAGGCCAGGGCGGGCCGAAACCCTAAATCTAAAATTTGGAATCGAAGAATTCCTTTCAATCAATCCGAAATCCGAAATCCAATATCCGCAATCTTGTTTACTCTATTTTCGGGCGGATTTCCTCCAGATAATAACACTCGAGGACATCGCCGACTTTAATATCATTGAAATTTTCAACCCCGATGCCGCATTCATAACCGGCCTGTACCTCTTTGGCGTCATCTTTAAATCGCCGCAGGGAAGCGTTTTTACCTTCGTATATTACCACGCCGTCTCGAACCACGCGGATACTTTGTCCCCGTTCAACCTTTCCATCGGTAACATAACTGCCGGCGATGGCACCCACTTTGGGTATCTGATATACCTCGCGAACTTCCGCGGTACCCACAACATGTTCTTTATAAGTGGAGTCCATCAGTCCCACCATGGCGCCTTTGACATCGTTGATGACATCGTAAATGACATTATAAAGGCGCATATCAACATTTTCTTCACCGGCAAAGGCCTGAACTTTCGGTGTCGGCCGCACGTTAAATCCAATGATGATCGCATGGGAAACCGCCGCCAGGGAAATGTCGGACTCGGAGATGGTTCCGGTGGCAGAATGCACCACCTTAACTTTTACTTCCTCATTGGAAAGCTTGATTAAGGCTTCACCCAGGGCTTCGATCGAGCCGTGAACGTCGGCTTTAATAATAAGATTGAGATCTTTGACCTCACCCTGCTGTATCTGCTCATAGAGTTTTTCCAAACTGAGCCGATTGGTCTGGGCCAATTCCTTTGACCGCTGCTTTTGGATTCGGTGCTCGCTGATCTGTTTGGCGCTTTTTTCATCGGCCAGGACAATAAATTCATCCCCGGCCATAGGTACGCCCGATAAGCCCAATATTTCAACCGGAATTGAAGGGCCGGCGCTTTCCACCTGGGATCCGCGGTCGTCCAGCAGGGCACGGACCTTTCCGAAATGAATGCCGCATACAACCGCATCGCCATTTCGCAGGGTACCGTCCTGCACGAGTACGGTTGCGACCGGCCCCCGCCCGGAATCAATTTGGGCTTCGACCACATGCCCGTATGCCAGCTTGTCCGGGTTGGCTTTCAATTCTAAAACTTCCGACTGTAACGAAATCATTTCAAGCAGCTCGTCGATGCCCACATTTTCCTTGGCCGAAACATTGACAAAGATGGTATCACCGCCCCAATCCTCAGGGGTTAATCCGTTTTCGGCCAGCTCTCGCTTAACCCGATCAGGGTCCGCGTTGGCCTTGTCGATTTTGTTGACGACCACGATAATCGGAACATTGGCTGCCTTTGAATGGTTGATGGCCTCCAGGGTCTGGGGCATAACACCGTCGTCGGCAGCGACAACCAGAACCACCAGATCGGTAATTTTTGCACCGCGGGAACGCATGGCCGTGAACGCTTCATGACCCGGGGTATCCAAAAAGGCGATTTGACCTCTATCGGTGGTGACGTGGTAGGCGCCGATGTGTTGCGTAATTCCACCGGCCTCGGTTTCGGTTATCCTGGTTTTGCGGATAACATCCAGAAGGGAGGTTTTGCCGTGGTCAACATGGCCCATGATGGTAACCACCGGCGGCCTTTCCTGCAATTTGTCCGGGTCATCGGTTACCTGTTTTAATACCGTTTCTTCTTCGAATGCAGCGTGCTCCACTTCGTAATCAAATTCGGACGCCACCAGAACTGCCGTGTCATAGTCGATGCTCTGATTAACGGTGGCCATGACGTCCATGCCCATAAGGGTTTTTATCATTTCATTGGCTTTAATCCCCATGCGCTTGGCCAGCTCAGAAATAATAATCGCATCATCGACCTTGATGCGGCGTTTGATGGCCTTGGCAATTGTAACTTGAGTTTTTAGTCCCCGGCCAGCTGTTTTTGCTTTGGCCCCTTTACGGGGCTTACGGCCTTTGTAACCGGTATCATAGAGGTCTTGGCCTTCTACCACTGATTTTTTGCGAAATGAGATTTTCTTTTTTAAGAATTTTTTAGCTCGGTCATCCTCATCGGGCTTTTTGTCCCACTTCTTTTTTTTGCCTGCCTTGACCGCCGGATCCTTAGGCGGGGCCGCGGGCTTGGCTTCTTCCTTAGCGCGGGATGGAAGTCTTTGAACCTTTGCTTTAGCACCCTTGGCGGTTTTCTTTCCCGGTGGTTTTGCCACCGGTTTTACCGGCAGCTGGATGATCTTGGCCGCCTCTTGTTTTTTAACTTTTTTAACAGCCTTTTTGGGTTTCTTTTCCTTAAGATCAACCGGCCGGGCAGTTTCGGCCGTCGTATCTGCAGGCTTTTCTTCAGCGGCTTTGACGTCCACGGACTCCGGTGCCTCTTGCTCGGCGGCGGCTTCTTCGGGGACTTCTGGCGCAGGTTCTTCGGCGGCGGCAACTCCTTCCGGCTCGGCCGGCGGTTCAGGTGTGGCTTCGACCGGCACTTTTTTCCGGCGTCTGCGTATAACGGTCGATTTTACGCGTGTTTCCTCAACCGTTTCTTTATTTTTGCCGGAAATCATCATCTGTATTCTGGCAACGGCTTCATCATCCAGAGAACTCATATGACTCTTGACAGAGATGTCCAGATCACTCAGCTTGCTGAGCAGAATTTTGTTTGTCAAATTAAGATTTCTGGCAAGTTCGTAAACCCTAGTTTTTGCCATTACGTCCCCCTAAAACCAATTTAAACGATCTCCCGGATCGGAAACCACATCACGACCTATTTTTCTTCCGGCTCAACTTCATCGGTTGGTTCCGGCTCAACCTCATCGGTTGGTTCCGGCTCAACTTCATCGGTTGGTTCCGGCTCAACTTCATCGGTTGGTTCCGGCTCAACCTCATCGGTTGGTTCCGGCTCAACCTCATCGGTTGGTTCCGGCTCAACTTCATCGGTTGGTTCCGGCTCAACTTCATCGGTTGATTCCGGTTCAACTTCATCGGTAGGTTCCGACTCAACCCCATCAGATGCTTCCGATTCAGTTTCTTCGGATGGTTGCGCTGGTTGCTGCTCTTTTTCCTCGTCGACGGTTTCACCTGCGGCGGCCTCTTCTTCTTCCAGGGCCGCTTGCTGGGCTGCTTCTAAGAGTTTGATAGCTTTTTCTTCACCGATTCCGCGAATTTGAACCAAATCTTCGATACCGGCCTCACGGATTTCTTCGGCTGAATAAAAGCCACTCTCATATAAAGCGTCGGCTAAACTGACACCAACACCGGGCAGTGCCACCAGTGAGTCATAACCGGTCTGCATGGCCTCGTTATAGCGCGTTTCACTTTTTACATCCAGATGCCAGCCGGTAAGTTTGGATGCCAGCCTTACGTTCTGTCCTTTTTTCCCAATGGCAATTGACAAAAATTCATCCGGGACAATCACTTCCATCAAATTGTTGTCTTCGTCGATAATCACCCTGGATATTTCTGCAGGCGCCAGCGCGTTACAAACAAATTTTGCCGAATCCATATGCCAGGGGATGATATCAATTTTTTCACCCCGAAGTTCCTGCACCACGTTTTGCACCCGGCTGCCCTTCATGCCCACGCAGGCGCCTACGGGATCAATGTCGGAATTATTTGAGGCCACGGCAATTTTTGCGCGTACACCGGGTTCGCGGGCGGCCCCCATAATGTTGACGATTCCTTCGCTAATTTCGGGCACTTCGGTTCGGAACAGGTCAATTAAAAAGTTGGGATGCGTTCTGGAGAGCACAATTTGCGGGCCGCGTGATTCGCTCAGCACATCAAGAATATAGATGCGGATACGGTCGCCCCGGCGATACGATTCCCTTGGAACCTGTTCACGTACCGGAACAATTCCATCGGTTTGTCCCAGGTTTACAATGATATCACCCCGGTCAACTCGTTGAACGATGCCGTTGATGATCTCTCCTTTGCGGTCAATGAAGTTGGCGTAGACAGCATCTTTTTCGGCGTCTTTCATTTTTTGAATGATGACCTGTTTGGCCGATTGGGCAGCGATGCGGCCGAACGTGGTGGCATCCATTTTGGTGCCCAGGCTATCGCCGATCTCGCATTCGGGATCCAGCTTGCGGCCTTCCTCAAGGCTTATTTCGTAACCCGGTTCGGTGACGACTTCCGCAACCTCCTTAAACTGAAACACCTCGATCTCACCGCTTTCATCATTATATTGAACTTCGATATCCAGCTTGTTGCCGTATTTTTTCCTGGCAGCAGATCGCAAGGCTTCTTCCAAAGCCTTGATCAGGACTTCGCGGTCTATTCCCTTGTCTCGGCTAACCTGTTCAACAACGCGTTTTATATCTGAGATAAACATCTGAGGTCTCCATTTATTCTGCAAGTCGTGCTTTTAAAATATCCTGATATGGTATGGCGACGGTCTGCTCGCCGATCTGCAGGTTAACCTGCTCGCCGGATATTCCCTTGAGTACTCCGGTAAAGTTTTTTTGCCCGTTTAACGGTCGACTTGTTTTGATTTTTGCCCGGCTTCCCTTAAATTTATCAAAATCCTCTTGTTTCGCCAAAGGCCGCTCCGGCCCCGGTGAGGTAACTTCAAGACTGTAAGGTCCTATATCTTCCAGATTGACATCCAGAAGGTCTCCCATCTGACGGCTGACACCGGCACAATCATCCAAATTAATCCCATCGGGTTTGTCAATATAAAGCCGTAGAATTCTGCCGCTCGATTCCCGCTGAAATTCCACATGAACCAGTTCCAGGCCTTCGGATGCGCACAGCGGTTCCACCATTGACCTGACAAGGCCGACAACCTTTTGCTCGCTGGCAGGTTTAGGGCGGCCGTCCCGTGGCTGGGATTCTTTTTTATTATATTTTTTCTTTGCTTTCACCGCCCCTCTTATAGCGGTTGTTAAAAAAACGTTGTGTTTTTCTAACGTTTTTTTCTACAACCACTTATACCACCCATCCGTATTCCGGAACTTATTTTTTAAAACAGCGGTATAAAAACACAAAAACGGGCTATCGCCCGTTTCCTCATGTTTCAGGTTGACCTCTTGATGTACAGCGAGAAAGTTTATCTGTTCATGCCAATAGCCATAAGGAAAAAGTTAAGTTCATCCCCACACTACGGAAACGGTGCCACCCCAAATCAACAACCCCAACGGAAACGGCGAACTTAAGTTGGAGCGGGCAACGAGATTCGAACTCGCGACACCAAGCTTGGGAAGCTTGTACTCTACCAACTGAGCTATGCCCGCTCGGTGACCTTTGCGATACACCTTTTTATGCCGATTTCAAAGGTCTTGCTCGCTTGACGCCTAAGATTAAAATATGTAAGACAAATTCTCTTAGTTGTCAATAACTTTCATCAAACTAATTACTCCACCCTGAAAAATAGCGATATCAGGTGCAGGTAAAATATTGTTACGGCTCGCACGGGCTATTTCCCAGGCGGACAGCGCCAAGATTGAAAAACTCCCCGACCCCTCAACTAATGACTATCTAGCAAGTGCCGTATGCTTGTTAATTCCTTTTTCAAGTCTTCCATAAAATCTTTATCGCCGGATTCTGACCGGGCTCTGGAACTCAAATATTTACGGGCACCTTCAATGGTAAATTTTTTTTCGTGGAGCAGATGCTTAATTTCCAGGACCACGGCGACATCTTTCTGAGTGTAAGAGCGCTGCCCCGAAGCCGTTCGGCGCGGCTTTATCTTTTTAAATTCAGATTCCCAAAATCTTAAAACATGGCTCGGGAGTCCGGAAATTTTGCTGACTTCGCCGATTTTGAAATAAAGCTTGTCAGGTATTTTTATCTGATATGGCTCTTTATCTTGCATTTTCAACCCAATCATAAAATGATTGAATATTTTCAATCTTCAATAGTCAGGGTAAGGTGGCATCAAAAGCTTTTATAAGTTTGTTTGTAATCGATTTGTGAAGATCATTGACATCCTCATCTTCCAGGGTTTTATCTGCTGAACGGTAAGTGACCCGAAAAGAGACGCTTTTTTTCCCGGCGGCGATGGGTTCACCTTCAAAGACATCAAACAGATGCAAACTTTCCACCAGATCTTCACGGTTTTTTTCAACCGCCCCAAGCACCGTTTGGGTTTCGACGCTGCGGTCGATGATGACGGTAATATCCCTGTATATGGCCGGGAATTTTGGAATCGGTTTAGAGTTTCTGGTTGGCGGAATCAGCGAAATAATTTTATCCAGATCAAGTTCAAAAATATAGGCCGGTTGCCTTAAATCAAAGGCCTCACGGACCTGGGGATGGATTTCACCCACCACCCCAATCTCAGTTTCAGCGGCCAGAATCTGAGCCGAATATCCGGGTCGGGTATAGTCGCAGTCATTTTCGGGCAGGGCAGTGAACCGGATGTTATCGATTTTCAAAGGATGGATCAGGCCTTCGGCCACCCCCTTGATATCGTAAAAATCGCAGGGGATTTCGCGGCCGTGCCAGGAGGCCTCATCGCGGCTTCCCGTCCACAGCGCAGCCAGAAATTCCGGTTCCAGGGGCAGGTCCTGGGACTCGGTGTTAATGAATACTTTTCCGATTTCAAAAATTTTTATATTTTTAATCTGCTGGTCGATATTATAAACGGCTGTTTCGACCAGTCCCGTGACCAGCGACGTGCGCATGACCGCCTGATCTTCGATCAGGGGATTTAAAATATGAATGAGGTTCCGACGAGGGTCCTTTTTTTTGAGCCGCAGGCGGTCGCAAGACGCTTCGGCAACAAAACTGTAAGTGATCGCTTCGGTAAAACCGGCTCCGGTCATCAAACCTTTCAGCCGATTTCTAAGATCCAGATAGCGGGCGGGCGGGCGAGCTTCGGCCGGCATTGCAGGAAAAGTAGTCGGGATATTATTATAGCCCGATAGACGGGCAACTTCTTCCATCAAATCCTCCGGTCGCGAAATATCCACCCGAAACGATGGCGGTACCACAATCAGTCGCTGATCTTCGCCCTCGGGTATCATTTTTTCAACCTTAAATTCTATGGATTCGAGAAGCTCTTTAATCCGGTTACCATCCGGGTGGATGCCCAGAAGCCGATGGGTGCGCTCGACACTCAGGCTGACACGATTTATTGTCTGAGGTTGCGGGTATTCGTCGATTATTCCTTCGATGAGGGTCCCCTCGCCGAGCTCCACCATGAGCTTTGCGGCGCGGTTGACAGCCCGGACGGTGCCCTCCGGATCCACCCCGCGTTCGAACCGATGGGAGGCATCCGTTGCCAAACCCAATGTTTTAGAAGTTTTTCGAATACTTACCGGGTTGAAATAAGCGCTTTCAATCAACACCCGGCGGGAGGTATCTTCAATTTCCGAGTTCAGACCGCCCATAACGCCGGCCACGGCGACCTGCTTTTCCCCGTCGCAGATCATCAGCATCTGGTGGTTGAGCGGACGCTCTTTTTGATCCAGGGTGACAAACTTATCACCATCAGCGGCGGTTTTAACCACAATTCGATTTTGTGCCAGCTGATCAAAATCAAAAGCGTGCAAGGGTTGGCCGGTTTCCATTAAAACATAATTGGTGATGTCCACGATATTATTAATCGGCCGTAAGCCAACGGACAGCAGGCGGTCCTGCATCCAGAAAGGGGAAGGTTTTAGCACTATGTTTTCCACCAGCCTGGCGGTATACCGCGGACAGTGGTCGGGAGCTTCAATCCGGACCGATGTTAACGAGGAAATAGTGTTTTTTTTATCCGCCAGACTGTAATCGGGATATTTTAGCGCTGTGTTCTGGATGGCTGCAATTTCCCGGGCGATGCCGATCACGCTGAGGCAGTCGGGCCGGTTGGGTGTCAGATCAAATTCAAAAACCGTATCTTCAAGACCGAGGGCTTGAGCGAGTCGATCTCCCACTTTCAACGACGAATCAAGCGCCATGATGCCGCTGCTGTCGGTGCCAAGTCCCAGTTCCACGTCGCTGCAGAGCATGCCTTCGGATTTTTCTCCCCGGATCACGCTTTGGTCAAGCTGAGATCCGTCCGGGAAAACCGTACCGGGTATCGCCAGGGGCGCCAGCATGCCCTCTGAGACATTGGGTGCTCCGCACACAACCGTATAGCTTCGGTCTCCCGTGTCGACCCGGCAGATGGTCAACTTGTCGGCGTTGGGGTGGGGTCTGACTTCCATGACGCGCCCGACGACCACCGTTTGAAGATAGGCATAGCGATTGGAGACCGATTCCACTTCCAGTCCCGCCATGGTCAGCGCATCCGCCAGATCGGCGGCATCCATCCGGATGTCTATGTAGTCTTTGAGCCAGCTGATACTTACCTTCATTATTTTCTCTATCTGGTTGAATTCTTTATTTGACTATGCGATTAACTCAAAACTGCGAAAGGAATCTAATATCATTCTCGAAAAAACGGCGAATATCATCGATGCCGTATTTTAACATGGCAATTCTCTCGACCCCCATCCCGAAAGCAAATCCGGTGTAGCGGTCGGCGTCATAGCCCACATTCTCATACAGTGCGGGGTGAACCATTCCGGAACCAAGAATTTCGAGCCATCCAGTTTGTGAGCAAACCCGGCAACCCTTGCCGCGACATATGACACAGAGGATATCCACTTCAGCACTGGGTTCTGTAAACGGGAAAAAACTGGGCCGAAATCGGAGGCTGGTCTGTTGGTCAAACATCTGGTGCACAAACGTGGTAAGAATTCCCTTTAGATCACCAAAGGAGATATTTTCGTCCACCAGCAGGCCCTCCACCTGGTGAAACATGGGGGTGTGGGTCAGGTCGGAATCGCATCGATACACCTTTCCCGGTGTAATGATTCTTACGGGCGGCGGCTGCTTTTCCATGGTCCTGATCTGAAACGGAGACGTATGGGTTCTTAATACGATATCATCGCTGACAAAGAAGGTGTCCTGCATATCTCTTGCCGGATGATCTTTGGGAAAATTGAGGGCTTCAAAATTATACCAGTCCGACTCTACCTCCGGTCCTTCTCCGATATCGAATCCCAGGCTCGAAAAAATGTCGCACATTTCCTGATTGACCTGGGTAATCGGATGCAAAGTGCCGTGAGCAGATATCCTGCCCGGCAGGGAGACATCAATTTTTGTGTCTTTTTCCTCATCTTCGGATGCGAACTTTTCAGCCGCAGTCTTTAAGGCCTTATCCAGAACATTTTTTATTTCGTTGGCCTTTTTGCCGGCCGCCGGTCTTTGCTCGGCCGGCAGTTTCGAAATATTACGCAGAAATTGGGTCAGGATGCCTTTGCGGCCCAGATATCGTATCGAGATATCCTCAATGTCCAGGCCGCTTTCAGCGCCTTCCAGTTCTTTGAGTGCCTGCTGGTGTATTTTGTCTAGATCGTTTTCCACGTCACGTACCAAAAAAATGACGAATGACGAATGACGAATGAAGGAAATAGATCGATTTAATCTTAAAAAATAGCGGAGCGAAGCGACATCCATCATTCGTCATTCGTCATTTGTCCTTCTTCATTCCCTAAAGTTGCTGGGCGGCCAGGTTTGTAATTTTTGCAAATCCGGCAGGATCTGAAATTGCCAGTTCGGCGAGAACTTTGCGATCGAGTTCAACCCCGGCAAGCTTCAGCCCTCGGATGAATTTGCTGTAGGTCAAGTTGTTCAGCCGGGTGGCAGCGTTAATCCGGGTAATCCAGAGTCTGCGAAAATCGCGCTTGCGTGTCCGGCGGTCGCGATAAGAATACATCAGGGCCTTATCGACGGCATCGGCGGCTGTGCGAAACAGTTTGCTGCGGCCGCCGCGAAAACCTTTGGCTAATTTCAAAACCTTTTTACGCCGTCTTCTGGCTTTGAATCCGCGTTTAATTCTCATATCAAAATCTCCTTAAGTCGAAGTTATTAGTTATTGGTTAATGGTTATTGGGTTAATAGGGATAACAATTCATTTTATGTTTGTAACAAACAGAAAATAATAAGATGGATCAATCATTCAATTCTAATAACGGATAACTAATAACAAATAACAGCAAATTTAATAGTTTGTGATTAATCTGGTTTCTAATCAAAAAATATTGCCAGACCGTAATGTTGTTCTGGTGCTACCCGTTGGGCAGCAGCAGCCGTATTTCTCTGCGGTCGGACTTGGCAACTATTTGCGGCTGACGCAACGACCGTTTTCGTTTGGTGGTCTTTTTGGTCAGGATATGACTGCCGCATGATTTTCTGAATACAATTTTTCCGGTCCCCGTTTTTTTGAAACGTTTGGCAGCGGCACGATTGGTTTTGATTTTCGGCATGAATTCTCTCCTTCATCCGCCAGTTTAAATATTTCAAATTTCAAACCGGCAAAAATTTATTTTTTATTTTTCGAATTATTAAAAATAGATGGCGTGAGCTATCGAAGACCGGCCCACGCCACCGTCAGAATCAAACCAGGTTGAGCCTGTTGTTCCGTTAGCCCGTTCGCCGGTAAAATATAAAACTGAAAAAAGCCTTTATTTACACGGGCTAAACTGGCTTAACCGGCCAACCGGCCAACCTATTATATACGCTTGTGCTCCTGGCGCACAACTACTATTCTAGAATAGCTTCGAATTAAATGTCTGTTATAAATGTCAGACTATTTCGGTCCCAAAATCATTGCCAGGGTGCGGCCTTCAAATTTGGGAGTTTGCTCCACCGAAGCGAACTCCTCGGTTTCGGCGGCAATTTTTTCGAGCATGGCCATTCCCAGCTTGGACAGGGTAATTTCCCGTCCTCTGAATATCACGGTCACTTTGACTTTATCTCGGCGAGCGATAAACTTCTTTATGTGGCCGATTTTAGTCTGAAGATCATGTTCGCCGGTTTTGGGGCGTACTTTGATCTCCTTTATCTGGAATGTGCTTTGTTTCTTTTTCGCTTCCTGCTTCTTTTTGGTCTGTTCATAGCGATAGCGGCCATAGTCCATAATTTTGCAAACGGGAGGGGTCGCATTGGGTGAAACCTCCACCAGGTCGAGACCAATTTCTGCCGCCCGGTCAAGCGCCTCTACCGTGGGAATAATTCCGATCTGCTCGCCATCGGAGTCGATAACCCTTACTTCTCTGGCCCTAATATTTCTATTGATGTTAACTCTGTCTTTGCGAATCGGTCGATGGGGTCGTCTTGGTGCAGCTATGTCTTACCTCCTCGTTTATCAATTATGATCTATGATCTGAGTTTGCCATCGCAGGCAAACAGCTTAGCGGCTGGCAGTCCTTTATATACCGCCTATCAACGGCTGACTGAAGCCTCTGGCCGGTTCCAAATGAGAACCCATGCGGTTGAATATACAAACAAATTAAGAAATGCAAGAAAAAAATGCAAGTGAAATTTATAATTAGTGGAAATATAACAATTTAGATGACATTTAGCAAGACAACTCTTGTATGAAACTCCGCCTGACCGGAACAGTGAAAAGATGTTCATTAGTTTCTTTTTCGATTTGACCGGCCGTATTTTTAGCCGGCGTCGGCGCTGAACCCAGAACCTCGCAACTCGCAACCCGCAACCTATTGCGCCATCGTATATTCGGCCAGCAGGCTTTTTTTCCAGTAACTGTTGGCCGGATTGGAAAAATAGGCTTTGAATAATTGGAGACTTTCGGTGCGTAGGACATCTGCAACCACCGTGATT
>JAIVWA010000050.1:0-13471 GCA_049190255.1 Gammaproteobacteria bacterium
TTCTTACCAGATTGTTTTGACATGCGAATAATCTGAGATTTTTTTATCTTTTTAAAGCTTCCCAGTCTTCCAGTCCGACCGGCTCAGTCGGATCCTCGTATTTTATGACTGTATTGCGGAGCGCCTTCAAAGTCTCTTCGGGATTTTCTACATAGGGCACAATTTTTAAAACCGGTTTGCCGCGATCGCTGATAACCAATGTCTTTCCTGTTTTTTCAATTTCTCGAAAATATTGCAAAGCACGAGGTTTAAATTGTGATTTGGAAATTATCTCTTCCATGACAGTTTCCTCGGTGGGTTTTAATATTATTTATGACATGGTCATATTTGTTGTCAAGTTCAGATATGATTAGCATTGAGATTTATTCAAAGATATGGTTTTATTTACTGACAAATACTTTTTCGGATCTATAACCGAAAAGAAGGCTGAACCACCGGTTGGTTATCATTTTAAATTAATTTCGGAGTGTTGGAGTATTGGAGTACTGGAGTATTGGTCTATAAGGTGGCTATCTTTTTACAGCACTCCAATACTCCATCACTCCAGTATTCCACGATCGATAGACTCATAGACTTTTTAGGAAACCTTGGGTCTAACCTATTATTTTTATATTTCCGTAATTTTTTGAAGGATCGTTTCACATGGAATTGGACATCGAAAGTTTTGCTGAAGATTTTGACCCGAGTTTTAAGATTTTCCATGAATTGATGGCCAAAAAAGTCGGGCAGATATTGCTGGTCTCCACCCCTTACGACGCCTGGATCATGGAGGAAGACTGTCGTCTTTCTGAAAGAATTATTCATGAATACCGCGGATTAAATCTCAGCAACCCTCCCCGGTTTACCTGGGTGTCCACGGCGGAAGAGGCGCTTTCAGCGCTTTCTGAAAAAAAGTTTGACCTGGTTATCACCATGCTCCATCTGGCCGACATGGATGCCTGCATGCTGGGCCAGAAAATAAAAGAAATAGATCCTGAGCTGCCGGTCATTCTTTTAACCCACAGCGCCCTGCCGTCTGAGGAATCCAGCCGGGTATTTATGCAACCACCCGGCATCGACCGCACCTTTGTCTGGTCGGGCGACACCGATATTCTGGTTGCCCTGGTAAAAAGTGCGGAAGACGGGATGAACGTCGACCAGGACACGGATTTAGCCGGAATCAGGGTCATTCTCTTTGTGGAAGATTCGCCTGTTTACATATCAACCGTGCTGCCCGTTTTGTACCGGGAACTGGTGGGTCAGACCCAGGCCCTTTTACATGAGGGACTTAACGAAGAACACCGTTTGCTCACCATGCGCGCTCGCCCCAAGATACTTGTTGCCCGAAATTTCGAAGAGGCCATCAGTCTCTACCAAAAGTACGAACCCTATGTGCTGGGGGTTATATCCGATGTGCGCTTTCCACGAAACGGAAAACTGGACCATGATGCCGGCGTGAATTTTTTGTCAAAAATTAAAAAGGAACGATTCGACATCCCCCTGTTGCTGACCAGCTCTGAATCCTCCAATGCCGAGAAGGCCGCATCGATTCCGGCTGTTTTTGTAGACAAAAACTCACCGTCGCTGATCGCCGAGGTGCGTTCTTTTTTTATGGAGCAGCTTGGTTTCGGCGATTTCATTTTTCGCAAACCGGATGGCCGGGAAATCGCCCGGGCCTCCGATCTACGGTCCTTTGAGAAGGTTATTCAAGAAATCCCGGAGGATTCCTTCGGGCACCATACCAGCCGCAATGATTTTTCCAGATGGCTTTTTGCCCGCACGGAAATCAGCCTGGCTTCAAAGGTGCGTCCCATCAGAGAAGAGGATTTTTCAAATGTTGAAACCCACCGGCAATATATTATTTCTATAATTCATGCCCGGCGCCGACAGCGGCAAAAAGGTGTGGTAGTAAATTTTGAGGCCGCCGAATTTGATCTGGAAACGGAATTTTTTAAAATTGGAAAGGGTTCCCTGGGGGGAAAAGCCCGGGGTCTGGCCTTTGTGTCCAACCTGCTTCAGCGTTCTGCCGGGCTTCACAATAAATATGAAGATGTAGATATTTTCATTCCCCGCAGCGTGGTGATCACCACCGAAGGTTTTGATACTTTTGTTGAGGAAAATGATTTAAAAGGGTTTTCCAAGTCGGATGCCGGTGATCAGGAGATTGCCGATGCATTTTGTAAAGCAGCCTTTCCCCAGTGGATTGCCGATGACTTAAAAGCCTATCTGGCGAGAATCACTTATCCCCTGGCGGTTCGTTCTTCCAGTCTATTGGAAGACGCTCAATTTCGGGCTTACGCCGGTCTTTACCGGACCTACATGGTTCCCAACGATCATCCGGATCCCGCAATTAGACTGGAACAGCTGATTAATGCCATCAAGCTGGTATACGCCTCCACCTATTTTCAAAGCCCGCGGGCTTTTTCCAAGCGGGTGGGGCATCGTACCGAAGAAGAGAAGATGGCGGTCATTATTCAACAACTCGTTGGCGAGCATTATGGGGAGTATTTCTACCCGGCCATCTCAGGGGTGGCCCAATCCTATAATTACTATCCGTTTTCCAAAATGAAACCGGAGGAAGGAATTACCACCGTTGCCATGGGCCTGGGAAAAACCGTGATGGAGGGAGAAAAAGCCCTGCGGTTTTCTCCCAGATATCCGCAAATCCTGCCCCAGCGAACCAGCGTGGAAGATATACTGGAAAATTCCCAACGCTTTTTCTTTTCACTGAAAATGGGCGGCCCCTATCCTGAACTCGGGATCAATGAAGATGCCAACCTGTCCAAGCGCGAAGTCGACGACGTATCAGATGACCCACCGATGAAGCTGCTTGCCAGTACCTATTTTCCGGAAGAGCATCGCATCCGCGACACCACCCACGTTCCCGGCTACCGGGTCCTGACCTTTGCCCAGATCCTTAAATTCGATTTATTTCCGCTGAGCGATTTGTTATCGGATGTGTTGGATATGGGCCAGGAGGGAATGGGATGCCCGGTGGAGCTTGAGTTTTCGGTGAATTGGCCGCAAGACCCGCAAGGCAAACCGGAATTTGCATTTTTGCAGTTAAGACCCATGACCGCCCGGGCCGAACTCGGTCAGGTTGAAATCAGCAAAGAAGAGGTCTCCCGGGCCTTCTGCTATTCTTTAAATGCCCTGGGCAACGCGGAAAAAACAGATATTGCCGACATTCTTTATGTAAAACCGGATATTTTTGATGCCGGGCGAACACAGGAGATTGCGCGCGAGATTGGCGAGCTGAATGCTGTTCTGCTGCAAGAAAAGCGCAAATATCTTCTCATCGGTCCCGGCCGATGGGGCTCGGCGGACCGCTGGCTGGGGATTCCGGTAAGCTGGGCTGAGATCAGCGGCGTGGGTGCCATGATTGAAACCTTCTCCGCAGAGCTCAGGGCCGAGCCGTCCCAGGGGTCACACTTTTTCCACAATATATCCACCTTGGGGATCAACTATGTGACGGTTGCCGATGACAAGCAGGATTCTTTGGATTGGGACTGGATCAGCTCCTTACCGGTTGCCAACGAAACCGCCTTTGTGGCCCACACCGTTCTTGACCGCCCGTTTGTCTTAAAAGTGGACGGCCGAACGTCACGCTGTGTGATGTTTATGGCGGAGTAAGATAGGGCCTGCGGCCGTTGGAGGTTAGAGGTTGGAGGCGGATTGATCATTGGATATTTTTTGTTATTTGCGATTTGTTATTTGTTTTTTCCCTGTTTATCCGGGTTAGGATTTCAATGAGGTCAGTAGCCTCGGTTAAGTTTGTATACTTTCCTGGACTACATCTTTGCCGCAATACTCCACGCCCAGAATACTGATATCATCGTCGGGCCTGGTCTGGTGCCGGAATTCGTTAACATTGGCGGTTACGGCGTCCACCATTTTTTGGATCGGTTCATGGTGGTGTTTTTTTAATACGTCGTAAAATCGCGATTTTCCAAAAAGATCCTCCTTCGTATTGCGGCTTTCCAGCAGTCCGTCCGTATAGAGCATTATTTTGTCACCCGTTTGCAATTGAATTGTCTGCTGACCGATGGGGTCCTCGCAGCCAAATCCGATACTCGGGACACGATAATCGAGGGTTTGCATGGACCCATCCGAGCGAACTAACACCGGTGGGGGATGACCGGCACAGCTGTAGGTCAGCAACCCTTCATAAAGATCAATGGTCATGCAAATAATGCTGAAGAAACTGTCAAAGCGCTCAAACGGAAAGGCCCGGTCGAGTTTGTTTAACACAATATCGGGAGATACAAGCTCGCAGTTATTGCCCAAAAGTCCGTCACCGCTGTTTAAAAACTGGGAGACCGCCACCGAAATTAAGGCGGCCGGCACGCCATGGCCGCAAACATCCAGCATGTACAGACCGACTTTACCCTCATCCATATGACTGATGTTGAATATGTCTCCGCCGATTTGTTCACAGGGTTCGAATTCCCAGGCGATTTGAATATTATCTATCCTCGGGGATCTGGCCGGTAATAAACTCTGCTGGATGGCGGCTGCCGATTCCAGGTCCCGATCCAGCTGTTTTTGCTTGTTTTGCAGCACAATTTTTTGCTGCTCTATATCGGTCACATCGTAAATGATGATCAAAAACATTTTGCGCCCCTGGTAGCTTATCGATCGGGTGCTGAACTGAAGATATTTTTGCACGGGTTTGCCGTTGATGTAAAATATTCGATTTAACGGCTGCTTGTCTACCGATGGTTTATCGGTGAGGTTAAGGATCAGAGAACGGCGCAGGAGGCAGTTAGCACATTGGGAGGTTTCGCCGCAGGATTTATTTTCTAAAACGGCGTTGACGCACCCGGCGGTTTCACCGAACCCTGCTTCCAGGATAGATTCCGCGGCATTGTCGAAAAGATCCAGAAAGGAGTTGTTAAATTGATGAATCTTCAGATTTTCATCGGCAATCAGAACCGCTGAGTCCATATTGTTGAGCAAAAAATTTAAAAACTCATTTGATTCTTTTAAATCCTGTAATTCCGGCCACATGATTATAATTCCTTAACATCTGATATAAAAGCGTACTCACAGTATTATATTGAAAATCAATATACTTACTTGATTTAGGTCAAAATGAATCCTATTTTTGTTGGCGGCTTAAAGTTAATCCCCCCTAACAATAATCATCATTTGGGGATATATCACAGAAGTTTAATTTTTTTTTGTTTATGTTATTTTTTTGGATCTATGACCCAAAGAAAGGCTATATTCAAGTTGGGTTTCAACCGCCCCTCAATATGCGCTACGCTCTGGCGATTGTGGTAGGTTGGGTTGAGTGACGAAACCCAACATCAGCTGAAATGGTTATTGGAGGACAGGTGGCATCAGAAAAGCCCGATAAAGTCAAAGAAGTTCTGCTCACCGCCCTGGTTGCCAACCGGGATGGTGAGATATTTGAGCTGGACGGCTATGCAGCGGTGGGAATGGCGGGCCCCTTATTGACGCCTTTAAGCGTGAATCACACCCGCAACTTGCCCCATGGAAGCGAATTGATGTATCTGCCGGATCGAAATCCGGTTTTGTTAAACATCAACACCGGCGACATCGAAACACTGACGGAAAACCCATATGAACCGGGAGAAGCCATTTTTCCTGTTGCTGCTTTCAATTCACCGGGATATGTGATTACCCGTATCAGCGCCTATGGCGAAACTAAAAAGTCGCAAACCCTGCCGTTGTTCTCATACGGGGCCGTTGGGTGGCATAAAAAAGGCTTTCGATCGGCCGTTGTCCTGGTGGATTCCGAGCCGCGTCAGGATCTCCGGCGTATGCCGCGTGAAGAGGTGATTGCAGGCGTTGATCGGATGCGCCAGCAAATGCCGGCCAACCGCCTGCGGGCCCACCTTGACAAATGTGCTCTGACCTATGGCTGTCCCGCCGGGAAAAATTTTTTCCTTGGCCGCTACGAAGCCCCGCTGCCGACTTCAAAACAGTGCAATGCCCGCTGCCTGGGTTGTCTCTCCCTGCAGCAAAATTCCGGCATCCACCACAGCCAGGACCGCATCACCTTCACCCCCTCCCCGGAGGAAATCGCCGAAGTGGCGTTGTTTCATATCAAACATGTTGAAAAAAGCGTCGTCAGTTTCGGCCAGGGCTGTGAAGGTGATCCCCTGCTGGCGACCCATGTCATCGTACCGGCCATTCGACAGATTCGTTTGCAGACCGGCAGCGGCACCATTAACATGAATACCAATGGCAGTCTGCCGTTCAAACTGAGACAGCTTTTTGATGCCGGTCTGGACAGCGTCCGCATTAGCATGAACAGTGTTCGCAAAGAATGCTATGATGCCTATTTTCGGCCCCAAGGCTATGGGTTTACCGATGTTCTTGCGAGCATCGAGTTGGCCCTGTCGCAAGAAAAATTTGTCGCCATTAACTACCTTAACTGCCCGGGGTTCAGCGACACACCCCAGGAAGCAGAGGCCCTCATAAACTTTTTGACAAAATTTCCGATTCACATGATCCAGTGGCGCAACCTGAATTTTGACCCGGTGCGCTACTGGAAGCAAATGGATGCCGTGGCGTCTCATGACGAACCCATGGGTATGGAAGCATTACTGCAGCAGGTCCGAGAGCAATTTCCGGACCTGAAATTCGGTTACTTCAACCCTCCCAAAGAAAAATTATGAAATGGATTGAAGCTAAAGTCGTTTTCGATCAAGCGGGTAAAGATCCGATGGACAAAGACCTGGCCGTCGACCTGATATCCGATATTTTCTACGATTTTGGCCTGCAGGGGGTGGTTGTAGAAGACCCCGCACTCGATCCGGAAGAAGATTGGGCGGAAGATGCCATCGGTCGCGCTGTGTGTAATGCGGTTACTGCGTATTTGCCCGAGGATAGCCAGACCGAAAAGCGCTGCATCATTTTAGAAAAAAAGCTGTCATACCTGCAGGAGCGGTCCGGCTTAATTTCCCGAATAAGCTATAAAAAACTGGATGATGAAGATTGGGCCCACGCCTGGAAAGCCTATTTCTGGCCCCAGAAGATCAGTCGCCGTATGGTGGTCAAGCCTACATGGCGTGAGTATCAAGCCGCCTCCGAAGAGATTGTCATTGAATTGGACCCCGGAATGGCCTTCGGAACCGGAACCCATCCGACCACCGCCCTGTGTGCGGCAATGATCGAAAAGTTTTTAAAAAAGGGTGATTGCTTTCTGGATGTGGGGACCGGATCCGGAATTCTGATGATCGCGGCTGCCAGGCTGGGGGCCTCCCGGGTTTGTGGTATCGATAAAGATGAGACCGCCGTTGAAATTGCGGCCGCTAATTTGAGGTTAAATTCCATTCAGCCCGCTAGATTTCAGGTAAAAGCAGGAAATCTTATAGATGAAACCGGGGAAACCTATGATATGATAGCCGCCAATATTCTTACCCATGTTATTTTGGATCTAATCGTTGACATCAAGCGGGTGTTAAACCCGGGCGGGATTTTTATCTGTTCGGGAATTGTAGAAAAGAACCAAAGCCAGGTGACGGAGGCATTGCAAAATATTGGATTTGAAATCATCGAAGTCGTCAGTCAGGAAGAATGGGTGGCAATTGCCGGACGGCTCAAGACATAGGGCAAATGAAAATTAAATGGATTTTGTCTTTTTAAATCGTGGCTAAAAGCCACTCCCACGAGTCAGTTGAGCCTGTGGGAGCGACTTTTGCTTGCATCCCGATCAGGCGGGCAATCCCGATGGTAACAGGATGATAAACCCTTGTGCTCATGTAAAAGTAAGGCTAAAAATGCAGTGGACTTCCGGCAGAGGTTCACCTTGAGCCTTGCGCCCTGAGCCTTACGCCACTTATTTATTGCTCCCGACATTAAAAATTTCCAGGTGATATAATGAGACTACTGCTGGTCGAAGATGATGAGAAAATCGCGTCGTTCATCATCAAAGGATTTAAGGCCGAAGGTTTTGCCGTGGATCATGCGGGGGACGGTGAAAACGGATTGCATCTGGCGCTGACCGAGCCTTATGATGCCGCCATTATCGATATCATGCTTCCCGAACTGGACGGCCTGACCCTGATTCGGCACATGCGGCATGAGAAGATCAAAACGCCGGTGATTGTTCTAAGTGCCAAAGGATCCGTCGATGATCGTGTCAAAGGCCTGCAGAGCGGCGGTGATGATTATCTCACCAAACCTTTTGCTTTCTCCGAGCTGTTGGCCCGGGTCCAGGCTTTGATCCGTCGCAGCAGCGATATTTCAGAGCCCTCCCAACTGGTGGTGGGAGCGGCTACCATGAACCTGATTACCCGGGAGGTTATGCGGGCCGGCAAAAAGATTGACCTGCAGCCACTGGAGTTTTCCTTGCTCGAATATTTAATGCGCAATGCCGGCCGGGTGGTTTCTAAAACCATGATCATGGAGCATGTGTGGGATTATTATTTTGATCCCCAGACCAATGTGGTGGAATCCCGGATCTACAAATTAAGGGAAAAGTTCGATAAGGGTTTTGCCGGCAAGATGATACACACCATACGCGGAGTGGGATATGTCCTTAAAGAAGAAAATAGCTGACATTCGTCATACCCTGGCTTTCCGCCTGACGCTTTGGTATGCCGGCATATTCATGCTGTCGGCCTGTGTGGCCTTTTTTTTCTTTTATCTGTTGATTACTTCGGTCATACATCAGCAGACCGATCAGGGCCTTTCAAGCGAGGTCAGAACCTTTTCTTCGATCCTTTCCAGCCAGGGTCCTGAAGCGGTCAAGCGGCAGGCCTTTTTACAGGCCCAGGCGGCCGGGGAGAAAAAGATCTTTTTTCGACTGCTTTATATTACCGGCCAGGTGTTTTCTTCATCCAACATGTCTTACTGGCGCGATATCGGGATAAACAAGATTGCCATTAATCGTCTGTTGGAAAACCGGACGCCGATTTTTGATACCATCAATATACCGGGTCGGAAGCACGAAATACGTGTTCTTTATGCCGTCATTGGCCCCGGCATGATATTGCAGCTGGGTCAATCCATGGAAAATCACACCCGCATCATTGCAGTGTTTCGTAAAGTGTTTATCACCACCATGGTGATCCTCTTCGCTCTGGCGGTTGTGGTCGGCTGGTTTATGGCCCGCAGGGCGCTTGTGGGGGTAGAAATGGTGACCCGGACCGCACGGCGGATCTCAGAAGGCAGTCTTGAAAAACGGGTGCCGGTGAAAAAAAGAGCAGATGAGATTGATCAGCTGGCGCTGACCTTTAATCAGATGCTGGATCGCATCCAAAAATTGGTGACCGGCATCAAAGAGATGAGTGACAACATCGCTCACGACCTCAAAAGCCCCATCACCCGGATTCGCGGGATCGCCGAAGTTTCTCTGACTTCCGGTTCTTCCCTGAAAGAATACGAATCCATGGCGGCCGGCACCATTGAAGAATGCGACCGGCTTGTGGACATGATCAACACCATGCTGATTATTTCCAGGACCGAGGCCGGTGTGAATCAACTTGACTGCCAAAAACTGGATATCGCCAATCTTGTTCGTGATGCCTGTGATATTTTCCAATCCCCGGCCGAGGATAAAGGCCTCTCCATGGTTTACAGCGGACCTGAAAATATCAGCCTTTATGGCGACATACGGCTGATTCAACGCATGATTGCCAATCTGCTCGACAATGCCATTAAATACACTGCGGCGAATGGAAAGATCGATGTGGCCGTATCTAACGGTGGAGATCAATCGGTTCAGATAGCGGTCAAAGACAACGGCATGGGGATTTTCGGGAAAGATCTGGAACCTATTTTTGAGCGTTTTTACCGCTGTGACCCGAGCCGGTCCCAGGCCGGCACGGGGCTGGGCCTCAGTTTTGCCCGGGCCGTCGCCCGGGCCCACAAGGGGGATATAACCGTCAGCAGTACTCCCGGCGAAGGAAGTACATTCACGGTCATGCTCCCCAAAAACCCACCGGAGGTGGGTTTTAGTTGATTAGTTGATTAAGTTAATAGAGTTGATTGGTTGAATGAGTTGATTGAGTTGATGAGCTGAAATTCAGCAACATAACTGGATAAGATGGATTAAATTCCCACAAAGGCACCCCGACACGAAGCGAAAACTTCGGTTAGTTTTCATCTTTACATCTTTAAGTCTTGGTGACGAATCCGTCTCAGGCGGATGCCTTAATCTACACTGAACTTACAATAAATGGCGGATCGGTTATAATCAACCATTTAACCTAATCAACCCAATCAACTAACTTATGGGAGATTGCTCATGGCGGCATTCACTAAGAAAATTCTGGGCCGTACCGGTTTAAAAGTCGGGCCACTGGGCCTGGCGGCCAGTTACGGGGCACCCGCTGAAGCCTTTGAAGAGGCCTTTGAAAAAGGCGTCATCTGTGGCTTTAGACCGCCCAGTTAAGTAATTTTTTGATTGTGGGAGCGGCTTTCCAGCCGCGATCTATCGAGCAATGAAATAGTTTTTTCGCGGCTGGAAAGCCGCTCCCACATAACTTTTTGAATCGTTTTTTGAGATAGCTTCTTTTCTCAGCCTGGGATATCCATCGCGCATTTTAATCCCCCGAAATCGTCTGCAATGCCAGTTCACATTTTTGCTGCCAGGCAGGAATACCCCAGTTTTTAAATTGACATTTCCCTTCTTTGGTATTACAATCCAAAATAAGTAATACCAGAAAGGGGAATGCCAATGCCAAGAATAACGAGCAAAGGACAGGTCACTATACCCCAGGACATCAGAAATAAGTTCGGATTTTTGCCGGGAATGGAAGTCGATATAATTACTGAAGGAAACAAGGCGCTGATTGTAAAAAGCCGACGCGAAAACAGATTTATAAAATGGCTGGGTAAAGGAAAACAGCGCACAAAAAAAGATATTGATCAAATAATCGATGACATTCGAGGCAGATCCGGTGAATAGCGTCATTGTTGATACCAACCCCCTTGTGTATATCTTTAATGGAGTTGCGGATTTCGGCCGAAACTATGCCGCGTTGTTAGGTGATCTGTCAGTCAGGTACAATCTAATCATTTCAAAACTCGTATACGGTGAACTGTCTTTAATATTCAATAATTCCGAACTACTGAACAATTTTCTAAGCGATACCGGCATCATCATTGGAGAGATAGATCCGAAAACCTATGCAATTGCTGCTAAACGGTGGAATACATATAACAAACGCCGTATCCTGATTTGCCAAAGGTGTGGAAAAAAGCTCGTACAGCTGACCTGCAAAGAATGCAACTCAGAGATTAATATCAGGCAGCACATTTTGACCGATTTTGTTATTGGTGCTCATGCACTTCAAACAAAAGAAAGGAAAATAGTAACGAGTGATAAAGGATATTATTCAACCTATTTTCCTGAGTTAACGATTATCTCTACTGATTCCTGACCTGATTTTATTGTTCATGTGAAGATGTTTTTCTCCTAACCAAAGATCGGCATTTCCGACACGTTGATCAAATAGAGACTATTGTATTGAGCAATTAATAATTTAAGTTGACCGTATAACCGTAGATTTGTTACTTTTTAGTCATGGCAAATACCAATTTAACATCCAGTTCAACCGCCGGGAGAAAAAACAAAGCATTTGGCGATATCCTCATACTAGCAGGTGACTTTTTCATGAAAAAAGGCATTGTCTTTGAAACCATGCGGCGTCTGGCGGAACGGCTGGCAAGCGAAGGCATTCCTTATGCCGTTATCGGGGGCATGGCCCTGGCCGCACACGGCTTTGTGCGCATGACAATTGATGTTGATATTCTATTAACCCCGAACGGATTGTTACTTTTTCGGGAAAAACTCCTTGGCCGTGGATATATCTTAGATTTTCCTGATGCCGAAAAATCGTTTCGCGACACCGAAACCAATGTCAAAATCGAGATTATTACCGCCGGCGAATTTCCCGGTGATGGTTTGCCCAAGCCGGTAGAATTTCCAAATCCTGAAGGCCAAACGATAGAAACAGATAATGTCCGGGTAATCTTGCTTGAGAAACTAATTGAACTTAAATTGGCATCCGGATTAAGTGCCACCCATCGCATGCGCGATCTCGCAGACGTCCAGGATTTAATAATCGGGTTAAAGCTACCTTTAAATTTTATGGATAAACTTGATAAAAGCGTTCGTCCGGAATACCAGAGAATCTGGGAAGCTGCGAATAAAGAAGCCCTTCGTTAAACTGACTCCAAAGACTGCCAGGCCTGTTGATCGCTCTGGTCTGCTCCTCTTTTTCAAAAGGGCTGCATTGATCCACACTTTGAGTCCAGTCGCTAAATGTAGCCGATTTGAAGCAACCAATCTTTCACATGCTGCATGCCTTCCTCAAAATCGACATTCGGAGTATAATTTAAATCTCTTTGGGCTTTTTCAATTGAGAACCCTTGATCGGTTCCTACCAGCTCAACCGCCATACGAGTCAGCAAAGGCCTGTTTGCAATTCTTAAGGCACCATATATCTTTTCCATCAGCCAGCCTGTCAGATAGGCCGGGCGATAGGGGATTACGATACGCGGATGGGCGGCTCCTATGATATCTGCCAGTCGGTTGATGTATTGGGGCCAGGTGATATCGGAGCCGTCGGAAGCATGATAGGCCTGTCCAATGCTGATATCGTTGTCTGCAGCCAGCAGGATAGTATCCACGACATTGGTCACATAAACCAACCCGGCCGGTTTAAGGCCATTTCCAATATGAACCATACTGCTTTTTTTAAGCAGCTCCGAAATTTCCAGAACAAAAGTGGTAGATCGCGGGCCGTATATATTAAGGGGACGGATGATGGTTATTGGTAACCCCTGTTGTCGATGATACTCCCAGACGGTTTCTTCCGCCTTTATTTTAGTATCGCCGTATGGCCAGCCGCGGAAGCGGAAAGGAGCAGTTTCATCCACAGGTGAATCGGGGTAACCGTAAACATCGGTAGTGCTGATATGTATGAACTTGTCGACCCCCCTTTCCAAAGCGGCCTGCAGTAAATTACGGGTACCGCCTATATTGGTATTTTCAAAGTCTTCCCAGCTCCCCCAATCTGCCGCCAGAGCGGCACAGTGATAAACCATGTCAATGTTTTGAGCGGCATTTCTTAACGAATGAATGTCGCCGAGGTCACCGGGTGATAATTCAATCCCCAGTTGATCGAGATGCTCAGTTTTACTGCCGGGACGAACTAATGCGCGTACCTGTTCACCGCGCTTAACCAAAGCCTCCACCAGATGGCTTCCTAAAAAGCCGCTACCTCCCGTAACAAGACATTTCATAATGTCACCCCAGGCAACTTGCCCTTATCAGTTTCCAGAAAACCCCGCCCGCCCCGTGGAACCGCCTCTTCGTCTGATGGTTGAAGACGTATCTTGTTGCTCACCAAGGCGGGCAGGCGAAAAACAAAAAAGCCCATACCCTGACACTCAGGCATGAGCTTTTCTAAAAATCAAATACCCGTCAAAAAAAATCGGTATATGCGAACGAACCTGATTAAATAGCGCTGCAACCTTTTTCATCCTGACCACCCTCCCTTCGGTT